>JBOHMK010000060.1:0-3008 GCA_050730115.1 Acetobacteraceae bacterium | reverse complement strand
CCTTTGCCGATCCACACGGGCGCTCTCCCAGGCCGCTTCGCGCGATTGCAGTTCCAGACTCGACCCCTCGAAAGTCACGCGTCCCGGACTCAAGAAGATCGATTCGGGATTATGGGACCACCGTAGCCACAAAGGGGGAGGGAGGGAGGAAGGAATCTCGTCGCGGACGGCGTGTCACTCAAGTCTGATGTGGCGATCCTCGACGGGCCGGGCCGCCCCTGACCCCACCGGCGCCATAGCGGCAGCAGCGGACATAGAATCCGCGTTGCAAGCGGGACACCTTGACGCCTCGGCGGCCGAGGTCGTTGAGAACGCGACCGGCTCACGAGGAGGGGCACATGGAGGCGAGGGGGGCGGATTCGCCGCTGGGCAGGGCGATGGCGCGGCGGGAGGATGCGCGGCTTCTCTCGGGCCTCGGGCGGTTTTGCGATGATATCGCAGTTCCCGCCTGCCTCCATGCCGTGTTTGTCAGGAGCCCGCACGCCCATGCCGGGATCGTCGCAATCGAAACCCGGGAGGCGGGAGGGAGTGCCGGAGTCCACGCGGTCCTGACCGGCCGCGAGCTTGCCGGGATGGCGGGTCCGCTCAGGTTCGCACCACCGATCGATGGGCTTTGTCCGGTCAGCATGCCACCGCTGCCAGTCAGCCGCGTTCGGATGGTCGGCGATCCGGTGGCGCTGGTGATTGCGGAAAGCCGGGTGGCCGCGCTCGACGCTGCCGAGCGCATCGTCGTGCGCTGGGAGGTGCACGAGGCGGTCGCTTCGATCGCAGCGGCAGCGCGAGCCCGTGTGCTGGTCGATCCGGAGGTGCCAGGCAATCTGGTGTCGCACCAGAGCTTCACGACACGCGGCCTCGAGCGCGTGTTCGCGGCCGCACCGCGGGTGGTCACTGCCCGCTTCGCACAGCACCGGCAGACGCACGTGCCGATGGAGCCGCGTGGCTGCATCGCGACCTGGGATGCCGGGCGGGAGCACCTGACGATGATCACCGGCACGCAGGCGCCGCATCCCTATCGCACGGCGCTGGCGGCGCGCCTCGGACTCAGCGAGGCACAAGTGACGGTGCGTTGCCCCGATATGGGCGGCGCCTTCGGCCAGAAAATCGTGCTGCTGCGCGAGGAATTGGCGATCGCCGCGGCGGCGCGGTGGTTGCGCACGAGCGTGCGCTGGCGCGAGGAGCGTGGCGAAAATCTCGCCGCCAGCCTGCATGCGCGGGAGGAACGGATTGCGACCCGGGCGGCGGTGACCGAAGCGGGAACGATGCTGGCGCTCGAGGCGACGCTCGAAGTGGATTTCGGCGCCTGGTGCTTCTTTCCGGCGAACTATATGGCGCGGATGATCGCGATCAACCTGCCGGGACCGTACCGGATCGATCATTTCGGCTACGACGTCAAGGTGTGGCTTACGAACAAGTGCCCGTCGGGGCCGATGCGCGCCCCGATGGCGATCGTCGCCTGGGTGACGGAGGGAACGATCGAGCAGGTAGCGCGGGAGCTCGGGCTCGATCCACTCGAGGTCAGACGGCGAAACATTCTGACGGAGGAACATCTGCCGTTTCTCAGTGCGGCCGGCGAGCGGCTGGAGGCGATCACCCCGGCCGCGACGCTCGAGCGGACGGTGGACGCGCTCGACTATCGGGCGATGCGGGGCCGGCAAGCGGCGGCGGCGAAGGACGGGCGGCTCACGGGGATCGGGCTTTGTTCCGTGCTCGAGAGCAACACCTATGGCTCGGCGTTCTATCGGGCCTCCGGGATTCCGGGCTCAGGACACGAAGTGGGGCTGGTGCGCATCGAGCCGAGCGGAGCGGTGCTCGCAAGCGCCGGCTTGATGGGGTCCGGGCAGGGCTACGAGACGACGCTCGCGCAGGTGGTCGCGGCGGCGCTTGGCGCGAATGTCGCGGCGGTCACGATGCAGCTCGGCGATACCGACCTGGCGCCGTACGGGATGGGCAGCCGCGGTGCGCGCGGGGCAACCGCGGGCGGCAGTGCGCTGACGCTTGCCGCGCGCGAACTGAAAGCGAAAGTCCTGGCGATCGCCGCTTCGATGCTGGGGCTCAACAGTGCCGAGGGGCTCGAGATGCGCGACGGGCGCCTGTTCCGGTTGATCGCCGGCGGCGTGGAGGAGACCGGCATCGTGCTTGCCGATGTTGCACGGCGCGCGCATTTCGATCCGCTTCAGTTGCCGCCCGGGATGGAGCCCGGGCTGATGGCGGTGAAAGCCTACGATCCGCCGCCGCTCACCTTCAGCAATTCGACGCATGGGTGCGTGGTGGAGATCGATCGCGAGACCGGAAAGATCGCGATTCTGCGCTACGTCGCGGCGGAAGATGCGGGGCAGGTGATCAATCCGATCGTGGTCGGGGGACAGACCGCGGGTGCGGTCGCAATGGGACTTTCGGGTGCGTTGATGGAACGGGCGGCGTACGCCGGGGACGGGCAGCTTCTTGCCGGGAGCCTGATGGACTATGCGCTGGCACGAGCCGAGGACCTGCCCGCAATCGAGCTGGTTCGCATGGACCGCCCGAGTGCGCTCACGCCCGCGGGAATCAAAGGCATGGCCGAGGGAGGCGTGCTCGGCGCGGTAGGCGCACTCATGAATGCGGTGAATGACGCGCTGGCGCAAGTGGGCGCGGTGCTCGAGTCCCAGCCGGCGACCCCGGAATGCGTCTGGCGGGCACTCGAGGCGGCCAGGTGCTGCGGATCCGAAGCCGCCAAGGCTTGAAGGGTGGGGGCCGGCTTGCGGCCTGATCGCCGCTGCTGCCACGATGGCGCGGGCGACGATGGGGCGTCGGGACGTTGCGCCTGCGGAAGGGGACGGCATGGGTGGGATTCTTGGCTTCGAGGACCTCAGGAAGGCGGTCGGAGAGGGAGCGATCGACACCGTCCTTGCCTGCTTTCCCGACATGCAGGGGCGGCTGCTCGGGAAACGGTTCCAGGCCGAGTATTTTCTCGATTCGGCGCACCAGGAGACTCACGCCTGCGACTATCTGCTGGCCGATGATATCGAGAT
>JBOHMK010000059.1:0-11168 GCA_050730115.1 Acetobacteraceae bacterium | reverse complement strand
CTGGCCGCAGAGGACATCCCGATCCGCTCACTGGTGCCAGGCTATCCATCGGTGCTCGAGGCGGTCCCGGCCGGAGAAGTCGTGCACCAAGTCGCGGAGCTGTTCGGGGGTCCGGCGCGGCTGATCGCGGCGGTGGTGGAAAAGCTCGCTCTCCTGGTCCTCGACGCGCCGCATCTCTTTGTTCGCGCAGGCGATCCTTATCGCGATCCCGAGGGACTCGAGTGGCCGGATAACGCCCTTCGCTTTGCGGCCTTGGCCCGCGTCGCTGCCGATCTCGGGCGCGGGCTCGTGCCTCAGCTCACTCCGGATCTCATTCATTGCCACGACTGGCAGGCCGGGCTCGTTCCCGCCTTCCTGCGATACGGCGGCGGGTCACGCGCGAGGACGGTGATGACCGTCCACAACCTGGCCTTCCAGGGACAGTTTCCAGCAGCACTTCTGGGCTCCCTCGGACTGCCGGCGGCGGCGTTCACAATTGACGGCGTCGAATATTACGGCGGCATCGGGTTCCTGAAAGCCGGGCTGGAACTCGCCGACCGGCTGACCACGGTCTCGCCGACCTATGCCGCAGAAATTCAGGGCCCGGCGGCCGGCATGGGTCTGGACGGCTTATTGCGCAGGCGGGCTGATCGGCTGAGCGGAATATTGAACGGCATCGACGTTGCGGTGTGGGATCCGGGCAACGATCCGGAAATTGCGGCTGAGTTCGGACCACGCCGGATGCAGAAGAGGAGTATGAACCGGGCGGCGCTGCAGCGCCGGTACGATCTTGCGCCGGATCCTGACGCGCTGCTGTTCGGGGTGGTGAGCCGGCTCACCTGGCTCAAGGGATGCGATCTCTTACTGGAGGCGCTGCCGGTGCTGTTGGCCCTGGGCGCACAACTGGTGGTTCTCGGTGCCGGCGATGCTCAAATGGAGGGCGCGATCGCTGCCGCCGCTCGCGCGCATCCCGGGCGCCTTGGCTCGGTGTTCGGATTCGACGAATCGCTTGCGCATCTCATTCAGGCGGGCGCCGATGCGATCCTGGTGCCATCGCGTCTCGAGCCGTGCGGCCTGACCCAGCTTTGCGCGCTCCGCTATGGCGCGGTGCCGGTGGTGGCGCGAACCGGCGGGCTCGCCGACACCGTCATCGACGCCAACGAAATGGCTCTCGCGGCCGGCGTCGGGACCGGGATTCAGTTTGCCCCGGGGAGCGTCGCGATGCTTTCCGCCGGCATCAGGCGCGCGGTATCCGTTTTCCGAAGCGGTGCTGCCTGGCGCAGGATGCAGAAGATGGGAATGGCGACCGATGTTTCCTGGCGCGGGCCGGCGCGCCGGTATGCCGCGCTGTATCGCGAACTCGCCTCTGGCCCCGCCGGCGGCGAGCGCGAGGAGGTGAGGCAATGATCAGATCGGTGCCCACCAGCCCGATCGCCGGCCAGCGTCCGGGGACCTCGGGCTTGCGCAAGAAGGTGCCGGTCTTCCAGACGCCGCATTACGTCGAGAATTTCGTGCAATCGATCTTCGATGCCGTCGGGCCGCATAGCGGCGCGAGCCTGGTTCTGGGTGGCGACGGGCGCTTCTTCAATCGCGAGTGCACCCAGACGGTCGTAAAGATGGCGGCGGCCAACGGATTTGGCCGTGTGATCGTCGGCCGCGGCGGGATTATCTCCACGCCGGCGGTCAGCCACCTGATCCGCCTTCGCCGCGCCTTCGGCGGAATCATCCTCTCCGCCAGCCACAACCCCGGCGGACCGGATGGGGATTTCGGCATCAAGTACAATATCGGCAATGGCGGCCCGGCGCCCGAGAAGGTGACCGAGGCAATCTTCAAAGAGACACAGAAGATCACCGCATTCCGGATCGCAGACGTGGCCGATCTCGATCTTGACCGGGATCGGGAAATCCAACTCGGCGAGATGACGGTGGAGATCGTCGATCCGGTCGCGGACTATGCGGCCCTGATGCAGAAGCTGTTCGATTTTGACCGCATCCGCGCGCTGTTCCGAAGCGGCTTTGCAATCCGTTACGACGCGATGTCGGCAGTCACCGGACCGTACGCGACGGCGATCCTGGAAGGCACCTTGGGGGCGGCGGCGGGAAGCGTTGTCAACAGAACGCCGCTCGCCGATTTCGGTGGCATCCATCCGGACCCGAACCTCAAATACGCAAGGCCGTTGTTCGAGCTGGCGATGTCGCCGGAGGCACCGGATTTGTGCGCCGCCTCCGACGGCGATGGCGATCGTAATCTGATCATCGGGCGGGGTCTTTTCGTCACCCCGTCCGACAGTCTGGCGCTGCTCGCCGCGAACGCCCGTCTGGCGCCCGGATATGCAGGCGGCCTTGCGGGGATCGCGCGCTCGATGCCGACCAGCGGCGCCGCTGACCGCGTGGCGGCGAAGCTTGGCGTTCCGCTCCATGAAACTCCGACCGGCTGGAAGTTCTTCGGCAACCTGCTGGACGCCGGATTGGCGACGCTGTGCGGCGAGGAAAGTGCCGGCACGGGATCAATGCATGTGCGCGAGAAGGACGGGCTCTGGGCGGTGCTGCTCTGGCTCAACATCCTCGCCGCGAGACGGCAGGGTATTGCCGGGATCGTGCGCGCCCACTGGCAGGAATACGGGCGCACATTCTACGCGCGGCACGACTATGAAGCGATCAGCACGGACGGAGCGGCAGCGATGCTCGCCGCTTTGCGTGCGCGGCTGCCCGACTTCAAGGGACAGCGATTCGGTTCGCTCGCTGTAGAAGAGGCCGACGACTTCGCGTATCGCGATCCGGTGGATGGTTCGTATGCCGAGCACCAGGGGCTCCGCTTGATGTTCGAGGGCGGCGGACGCCTCGTCTATCGGCTCTCCGGCACTGGGACCGAAGGAGCGACCCTCCGGGTCTACCTCGAGCACTATGAGCCGGATCCGGCGCGGCATGATGACGAGACGGGGGTGGTCCTCAGCGAGCTCGCGGCGTTGTCGCGCTCGCTCGCCGGGATCGAGCGCTACACCGGCCGGACAACGCCGAGTGTCGTCACGTAGGAGCGCCCATGGTATCGATGGCGCGCCCGGTACCCGCGCGCTCGTTCCACTTCCACATTGCGAGGGCGAATGCGAGCATCAGAATGCCGGCGGCGAGAACACTCGCGGGTGTTGCGCCAAGTCGGGCAAACCACTGCGTGTAGAAATGAATCGCGGCAAAGACCGCAACCAGGTTCAGCATCCGGCGGTGATTGGTCCGCGCCGCACCAGCGCGGACGCCAAGAAGCGCGATCGCCCAGCCGCTCACGGAGATGATACCGAATCCCATTCGGGCACGCCGGTGCCGCAGTGCGTAGTCCGCACCTGGCGGCCACCGGCTGGTGCCGGCGTCGGGACACTGGTTCGTTCTTTTCAGCGGCCTGCTGGTTCCCTACCTTGCGTGAGAGGCGCGGCGGGCTTCGGGAGCGGGAGCGGCAAATGCTGAGTGAAGGCACGCCGGAGCCGCTTGGGCTCACGTTGGATGAGAGTGGCGCCAACATCGCGGTTGCCGCGGACCATGCCACGAGCGTCGCGCTTTGCCTGTTCGATGCCGAAGGCCGGCACGAGCGCGAGCGGATCTGGCTTCCGGCGCGCACCGGCGGCGTGTTTCACGGGCATGTCGGGGGTGTTGCGGCTGGCGCGCGTTACGGGCTCCGGGCCGAGGGCGCATATGATCCGCCGGGTGGGGATCGCTTCGATCCGACGAAACTCCTCATCGACCCTTATGCGACGGCGCTCGATCGACCGTTCCGGCTCGATGATACGATGCTGCAACCGGGCGCCGACACCGCAGGACCGATGCCGAAGGCGATCGCGACCGCGATCACCGACGTTACGGTGGCGGACCGGCCAGGAATCGCGTGGGCGAATACCGTGATCTACGAGCTGCATGTGCGCGGCTTCACCCGCACTCATCCCGGCATTCCGGAGGCGATTCGCGGCACCTTTGCGGCACTCGGCCATCCGGCCGTAACCGCGCATCTGAGCGGGCTCGGCGTCACGGCGGTGGAAGCGATGCCGTCGGCCGCCTGGATCGATGAGACCCATCTCGGTCCGCTCGGGCTCACCGATTACTGGGGCTATAACCCGGTGGCGCTAATGGCACCCGATCCACGTCTCGCCCCCGGGGGATTCGCCGAGATCCGCGCGGCAGTTGCGGCGCTGCACGCGGCGGGTATCGAATTGATCCTGGATGTGGTGCTGAATCACACCGGCGAGGGAGATGAACTCGGCCCGACGCTCAGCCTGCGCGGGCTCGACAATCACGGCTATTACCGCCTTCTTCCGGAAGACGCCGCGCGTTACGTCAATGACAGCGGTTGCGGCAATACGCTGGCGCTCAATAGACCGGCACCGCTACGGCTGGCGATGGACGCCTTGCGGCGCTGGGCCCTGGCAACCGGGCTCGACGGGTTCAGGTTCGATCTTGCAACGGTGCTGGGGCGGCGGGATGACGGGTACGATGCGGCCGCGCCGCTCTTGCAGGCGATCGGCCAGGACCCGGTACTGCGCGATTTGAAGCTGATTGCCGAGCCCTGGGATGTCGGGCCGGGCGGCTATCAGCTCGGCCGGTTTCCGCCCCTCTGGGGGGAATGGAACGACCGGTTCCGCGATGCCGTGCGCGGCTTCTGGCGCGGCGACGAAGGTCAGGTTGCCGAGTTGGCCACCAGGTTCACCGGATCGGCAGATTTCTTCGGCGCGCGCGGGCGGCCCTCGCGCAGCATCAACGCGGTCTCGACCCATGATGGCTTCACACTCGCCGATCTGGTCAGCTACGCGGAAAGGCATAACGAGGCGAACGGGGAAGAGAACCGCGACGGTAGCCCGGACAACCGTTCCTGGAACCACGGGGTGGAGGGCGCCACGGACGACCCGGCGATCCGCAATGCCAGGGTACAGGATCAGCGGAGCCTGCTGCTGACGCTGTTCGCGGCGCGTGGCACGCCGCTGCTCGGGATGGGCTCGGAGCTTGGTCACTCGGAGGACGGCAACAACAACGCCTATGCCCAGGACAATGCGCTCGCGTGGTGCGATGGGCAGCATCCGGAGAACGAGCTGATCGCATTCACGCGCCGCGTCATAGCGCAGCGAGCGCAGCATCCGGCATTGCGCGAAGATCGGTTTCTCGATGGCGACGCGCGCGCCGCGGGCCATCCGGTTGACGTCGCCTGGATCGACAAGGATGGCACGCCGATGCAAACCGCCGATTGGGAGAACGCGGAAAACCGCACCCTGATCGCGGTGCTGACCGGGGCCGAAGGGTCGGCGGTCGATCGGGTGGTCGTTATTCTCCACGCGGGCGAGAACGCGCTCGAGGTTCGGCTTCCTGAGCCACGGCCGGGGTTTTACTGGCGGCTGGAACTCGACAGTGCGGCCCCCGAGCGCGCGCGAGAAGATCTGCAAGACGTCGAAGTCGCGCCGCGATCGGCGCTGCTGATCGCGGAAGCGGTCGGTGGCTGAGTGGAGGAACGGATTGTCGGAGGCGATGCTCGACGAGCTTGCGCGCGGTGCCGGAATTGCTCCGGAATGGCACGATTTGGAGGGCGGATGGCATATCGTCAGCGTCGAGACGAAGCGCGCGCTGCTCGCGGCCATCGGCCTGCCGGCGGAGCGGCGGAGTGACGCCGAGGATTCGCTCGCGCGGCTGGCCGCACGCACCTGGCGCGGCCTGCCGGCGGCCAGCCTGCCGGCGGCGAAGGTCGTGCGTGAGGGTTCGCCCGTTGTGCTGCCGATCGCGCATTTTGGAGAGTGCGGCGGAGGGCCGGTTGCCATCGCGCTGCAGCTTGAAGAGGGCGGCGTCGAACATCTGCTCGTCGAAGGTGAGCAGGCGATGTTGCCTCCGCTCCCGATCGGGCGGCATGTCGTCGCGCGCGAGGATCAGCTTGGTTTCCGCTCTCTGCTGACGGTGGCACCGCGGCGCTGCTATCTGCCGGCCGAGTTGGCCGGCGGCGCGAGATACTTCGGCGTGGCCGCGCACCTCGCAACGCTGTCCCGGCATGGCGATCAGGGGATTGGCGATTTCACGACTCTGGCGAAGCTTGCGGAGAAAGCCGGCGAGAACGGGGCAGCCGCCATCGGCATTAATCCGCTGCACGCGCTCTTTCCCGCCGACCGGCAACGGGCGAGCCCTTACTACCCGTCGGACCGGCGGTTTCTCGACCCGATCTACATCGATGTGACTGCGCTGCCGCCATTCGGCGAAGCAGACGCGGTCGGTGCGCTGCTCAATGACATGAGCGGCGAAGTGACGGCACTCTCCGTCGCTCCGCTGGTGGACTATCGGCGCGTCTGGGCATTGAAACGGATGGTACTCGAGGCGGCGTTTGTCGCCTTCGAGGCACTTGGCCCCAATGCCTCGCCGAAGCGCGCGTTTACCGAGTTTGTTGCGGCAAAGGGCGGGCCGCTCCGTCACTTTGCCACTTTCGAGGCGATCGCCGAGAAGCTCTGCGAACCTTGGCCAGGTTGGCCTTCCGGGTATGCGCATCCGTTCGCCCCGGGCGTCGCGCGCTTCGCCGAGGCGGAGGCACAGAGGATAAGGTTTCATCAGTTCCTGCAATTCCTCGCCGAGGCGCAGTTGGCGAGTGCGGCCGAGCGGGCACGTGCGTCGGGGCTTGCTCTTGGGCTCTATCGAGACCTTGCCGTGGGCGCAGCACCGGACGGCGCGGAAGTCTGGGCTAACCAGGAGAGCCTGGCGAGCGGTGTTTCGGTCGGCGCGCCGCCCGATCGTTTTGCGCCCGGCGGGCAGATCTGGCACCTCCCGCCGCCCGATCCCTTAAGTCCGGACGCGCAATCGTTGTTCGCGCAGGTGGTGGCGGCGAACATGCGCCACGCCGGCGCACTGCGAATCGACCATGTCATGGGGCTGCAGCGGTTGTTCTGGATTCCTGGCGGCGCAGAGGCCAGGGACGGCGCCTATGTCAACTATCCGTTCGATGATCTCTTGGGCCATCTGGCGCTGGAAAGTGTGCGCGCGCGCACTCTGGTGGTGGGCGAAGATCTCGGCACCCTGCCCGACGGCTTCCGCGCGCGCCTCGCGGACGAAGCGGTGCTGAGTTGCCGCGTGTTGTGGTTCGAACGCGACGACGGTCGATTTCGCGCGCCGGGCGCATATCCGAGAATGGCAGTGGCTGCTGTTTCCACCCACGATCTGCCGACCCTCATCGGCTGGTGGCTGGGCCTGGATTGGCAGGAGCGACGGGAACTCGGGATCTCGTCCGGCGATGAAGCGGCGGCGCGCCTGGCGGAGAAGCAGGCGCTCCTCGAAGCACTGGCGCGGGAGGGGTTGCTCGGCGGACCGGTTGATCTCGATGCCGAACCGACGCCGGAGCTGCTGGCGGGGGTGCACGCATACCTCGCCCGCACGCCGGCGATACTGGCGCTGGTGCAAGCGGACGATCTGGCAGGTGCGGCCAGGGCGCTCAATCTTCCCGGCACCGACCGCGAGCGGCCGAACTGGCGGCGCAGGCTGGAACTCTCCGTCGAGCGGCTGCTCAGGAGTGAGCGGGCTCGGATCATCCTGGCGGCATTGGTGCGCGAACGCGGCGCTCAGACGCTGCCGAGCACGGTCTCTGCGACATAAAAGACGAGCGCAATGCCGAGCGCCACCATCAGCACCCCGAGCGCGAGATCGATCCGGGCTCCTTCCGCGCGTAGCCCCTCGCTCTCGATCGCGCGGCGCGTGCGGACGAACCGGACGGCAGCGAGAGCCACCATGATCGTGCCGGCGATAATCAGCACAATGCCGGCCGCGGCCCCGAAGCCGCCGCCATTCATCGCCATGGCGCTGCGGCGGACGCCGAGAGAAACGGCGGCGATCCTCAGGAAGAGATCGAACTTCGCCACCAGGAAGCCGAAGGCCATGACCGCGATAGCGGTGCGGATCCAGGCGAGGAAGGTGCGTTCGTTGGCGGCGTGGTCGGTGAAATTGCGGATCATGGGTGGATGATGCCTGCTTCGGAGGGCACGTTTCCAGATGCCCCGCATCGCCGCACCGTAGTGCCGCCCCGTACCTCCGCCCGGGGCCGCCACCCGGTGACAATCGGTGCGATACCGCGCTATGGCAGCGCATGATCCTGGTTGGGCAGTATGATTCGCCGTTCGTGCGCCGGGTTGCGATCTCGCTCCGGATGCTCGGGTTCGCCTATGAGCATGATACACGCTCGGTGTTTGCGGATTTCGATGCCATGCGGACGATCAACCCGCTCGGGCGGATCCCCTCGCTCGAACTGGATGACGGGGAGGTGCTGATCGACTCGGCGGCGATCCTCGATTGGCTTGATCAGACGGTTGGCCCAGAGCGGGCGCTCATTCCGCTCCGTGGGCCGGGCCGGGGGCGCGTGCTCAAGCTGATGGCGCTGGCGACAGGCGTGATCGACAAGGTGGGTGTGGCCACTTACGAGCGCGTGATTCGGCCTTCGGCCCTGCGCTGGCCGGAATGGATCGACCGGTGCCGCACGCAGGCAGAGGGGGCGATTGCGGCGCTGGGGGCGGAATCCTGGGCGACGGACGGCAGGATCGGGCAGGACCAGATCACCACTGCCTGCATGGTCCGATACGTGCGGATGGTCGATGCCGAGCTGCTGCTGCTCGGAAAATATCCGGCACTCGATGCGTTGTCGGCCCGCTTGGAGGTGCGGGCGGAATTCCAGGCGACTTTCCCAGCCGAGTATGTCGTGCCCCGGGCCGACTGAGGGGCCGATTGAGGCGGGTCGGCAAATGCGGCCGGGTGCGGGGCCGTTACCAACACTATCGTCCCCCGAGAGGCAGAGCGCCCAGCCGCGGCCGGACAGCCTGTAGCAGCAACGAATTACTGCAGGCGATGCGCCGGAGCGTCGAGCCTGAGCTGGCCGGAAAGCAGGCTCGAGCCAGGGGAGAAGTGTGGAGCTTCGGCGATCTCCACGGCAGACGCCGAACTGCCGGTCGCCGCGATGCCGAGATCGGCGGGGCTCATCGGCGGCAGCGGCAGCGCGCGGGCAACTTCGGTCGGCACCTCGCCTCGCTGGGTGCGGTAGATGAAGCCGTACACCGGATAGGTGGTCGAGCCGAAATGGTCCCGGCCGATGCCCACCCGGACCTCCGACCAGTCATTCTCCGGCGAGACGTCCACCACCGGCACGCCAACGCGGATCTGGCCGGCCGGCACCCAGTTGGCCTGATCGACCAGGATCTCGCGTGCATTGACGATCCGGCTGACCACGGCGACGTGGCCGAGTGGCATCCGTCCGATGGGGCGGAACACCATCACTGCGCCATAGCCCGGGGTGTGGCCCCGGACGTAGCGTCCGGCGGCATTGCCCCACCATTGCCAGGCGTTGCCGGGGAGCGAGATGCCGCTTCTCTGGCGGGCATAGGGGACGCACGAGACGAAGTAGAAGCGGATGCGATGGAGGGCGGCGCGAGGCCGCGCCGGAGTTGGCGCTCTGAGCGCCGCTGGGCCGGCGAGGGCGGCGGCCGGACCGGCGAGTAAAAGCGGGAAAGCGAGTAGGGCGGCGAGGAGGTCAAACTTGCGGAAGCCTGCGTGCCGCCCCATGCCTCACCCCCACGCGACGAAACCCTCCAAGGCCGTAACGGCAGGGATGCGTGGCTCGCAAATCACAACCTTCCAGAATCGCTGGTACGGGTGCAATTATGCAAGCAAGGGTTGTGGATAAGCGGCAGATTTCTGACTGAAATCCGATGTAACCAATCGTGAACCTATTTGCAGGCTGTCACCATGATCTCCACCAGGTGGCGCGGGTCGGCCATGTTGGCCTGCACGCAGGCACGGGCGGGTGCGTCTCCGGGCGGCAGCCAGGCGCTCCAGACCTCGTTCATGGCGTCCCGGTCGCGGATATCCTTGACCCATATCTGCGCCTGCAAGAGTCGGGTCTTGTCGGTGCCGTGGGCTTCGAGGAGGCGGTCGAGTTCGGCCAGAACCTCGCGGGTCTGCCCCTTGATGTCCTTGGTAAGATCAGCGGCGGTGGTGCCGGCAAGGAATACGAAGCCGTGGGTTTCAACCCCTTTGGCGAGGATCTTCCCGGCGTCCGTGCGGCTGATCTTGGGCATGGAGCATCTCCCCTGAACCAATTGCGAAACGGCCAATTGCGGACTGGCTTGTACGGCCCGGTCGGATCGCCGGCAAGCAGGCCCTGGCCCGCGATCGGCAGAGGTGGATTGACCGGAGACGTGAGGAGCCTCGGACGGGGCCCGCTTCAGTTCCCGGGCGACGCCGGTCCGCCCTCGGGTACGACCTGGGGTGGGGCTGCGGGTGCGACCTGCGGTGCGACCGGGGCGGGGCCGGTGGCACCGCGCAGGCACGCCTGCACCATCTGACGGTGGGTGAACTGATTGGCGAGGTTCTGGGTGGTGGCGAAATTGGCGCTTTGCCCGGTGTAGGGTGTGAGGCTGCTGTCGGTCTGGAACAGGCTCGAGCGATTCTGGATCGAGAATTGCTGCTCGGCTTGGCTGCGGCAGGCCTGGTAGGCGGCGCGCTCCTGCGGTGTCTCAGGCGGGCCGCAGGCTGAAAGCAGGCTGAGCGTCGCGAGGGCAAAGGGAGCCAGCCACGCGCGGCGAAGAGCCGGTTGCAGGGAGAACGCGTTCATCGCGCATAGATGGCCTGGAATCGTGGACGACACCAGTAGCGCCTCAAAGAATGCGAAGGTGCGGCGGTGTCATGCGCGGCTCGAGAATCACCACCGCGCCGCATTCGAGAAATCCGTGCCGCGCGGATCGGTCGTCGCCGGGAGGTGCGTGCGCCGCTCGACCGTGGGGAGTGCGTCCAAGCGCCTTCGCGCCACGCGAATTTGGCAGCGCCGAGGGACTCGCTATCGGTCATGATGTGGGCCTGCGACACCGGAACGGGATCGGCGATGCCGACATCGCGGCGGACCGCAACTTGGTGCGTGATTGCCCACCAGCCCGCGATCGCGGGAGGCGGACCGACCGGAGGCGTGAACGCTGGCTCACACGAGGTCCGAGACCCTTGTCGGGCTGCACAGTCGGCGGGACGCGGGTCTAGTACATCGATTCCATGAAAGCGCTCACGTCACTACGATTCCCCTCTCCCTCTGGGAGCTACGGTGGTCCCATAATCCCGAATCGATCTTCTTGAGTCCGGGACGCGTGACTTTCGAGGGGTCGAGTCTGGAACTGCAATCGCGCGAAGCGGCCTGGGAGAGCGCCCGTGTGGATCGGCAAAGG
>JBOHMK010000058.1:0-2127 GCA_050730115.1 Acetobacteraceae bacterium | reverse complement strand
GGCGATCAGGGTCCACTCGGCGGCGACGTTTCGCAGGCCGCGGAGTCGGAATCGAACGAAGCCCATGGCACTCTTGATGATGCCGAAGACTGGTTCGACCGTCTGCTTGCGTCGTTTGTAGAGGGTCTTGGCATCTTCGGTCTCCAGCTTGGCTTTCATGGTGAGGCGCCGGGGCTCGATGATCCGTCGGGCCGGTCTGGGCTCGGGCGGGGGGCGGAAGTCGTAGGGGCGATGTGGCTGGGTCCGCCCGATCGCCACCAGCGGCTCGATGCCACGCGATTGCAATTCAGCCACCGCCACAGTCCGCTGGCATAGCCGGTATCCGCCAGCACCGTTGTGGGGAGGCCGATGGTCGTTTCCATAGCCAGAATGGTGGCGGCAAAGCTCGGCGCATCGGCTGTGGTCGCCACCAGATTGGTCGCCAAGATCAGCTGCGAACCATCGGCGCACACGACGGCCTGCGCGTTATCGGCTTGGCGATACTCGTGTTTCTGCGAGCGGCGCATCAGCGCGCTGTCCGGATCGGTCAGATTGCTCTGGCGCTCCGGGGGCGGTTCCTCGCGGGGCGGCTTCGGTGCTCGCCCTCGGTTGCCGCCCTTGGCCTCATAGGCGGTCTTCGCTGCCTCATACGCCGGATGGGCCGCCTCCGCCGCTGCGGGTCCTCACCCGCGACATCGGCCGCCGGCTTGGCGCGCAATTCCTTCGCCCGGTCGTAGCGCACCGAGCGGATCTTCGAGGCACTGGCATCGCGCTTCGTGCCGTCGATCGACACCGTGCCGAGCCGCAGTAACCCGGCTTCGCGCGCCAGCAGCAGCACCTGCAGAAACCCCACCTCAGACCAACCGCCCGACGGAAGTTACCCCTGCCATTTCGATAAATACGGCGAAATAGCTCGGATTTGGTCCGGATTGGCGCTGGTACGTTGGCATGTAGAAGGGCAAAAAATGGCTTGACGGACCACGAAGCGATTTGATGCGATTCGCACATGTATGTCGCCTGCGTGCCGAACCGGACCTCGCCGCCGGCGTATCTGCTGCGGGAGGGCTATCGGGAGGATGGCGAGGTCGAGAGCCGAACGCTGGCCAATCTCTCGCACTGGCCATTGGCCAGGATCGAACGGTTGCGCCGGGTGCTGCGCGATGAGGTGCTGCCCGAGGCCAAGGAAGAGCTGACGATGCAGCGCAGCCTGCCGCATGGCCATGTCGCGGCGGTACTCGGCGTGGCACGCAAGATCGGTCTCGAGCGCCTGCTCGCGGCCGGCAGAGCGCCGGCGCGGATGGCCGCGCTGGTTCTGGCGATGATCGTGGCGCGGGTCATTGATCCGGCCTCCAAGCTGGCGAGGGCGCGTCAGCTCGACGCGACGACCGCGGTCTCTTCGCTCGGCCCGCTGCTCGGGCTCGGCACGGTTGACGAGCAGGAGCTGTACGCGGCGCTCGGCTGGCTGCTCAGCCAACAGTCGCGGATCGAACAGCGCCTGGCGCGGCGGCATCTCAGCCAAGGAACACTGGTGCTCTATGACGCTCGACCTATTTCGAAGGCCGCACCTGCCCGCTGGCGCGCTACGGCCACAGCCGCGACGGTAGGCCCGACAAACTGCAGATCGTCTTTGGCCTCTTGTGCGCGAGCGACGGATGCCCGGTCGCGGTGGAGGTGTTCGAAGGCCATACCGCCGATCCCGCGACGCTGTCCGTCCAGGTCGAGAAGCTTCGGCAACGCTTCCGCCTCGCCCACGTGGTGCTGGTCGGGGACCGCGGCATGATTACCGAGACCCGCATCGAGACGCTGCTCAGGCCTGCCGGCCTCGACTGGATCACCGCCCTGCGCGCTCCCCTGCGCGCTCCGAGCATCCGGACCCTGCTCGAACAGGGTGCCTTCCAGCTCTCCTTGTTCGACCAACGTGACTTGGCAGAGGTGACTTCTCCGGAGTTCCCCGGTGAGCGGCTGGTGGTCTGCCGCAACCCGTTGCTCGCAGCCGAACGCGCCCGCAAGCGCCAAGAGCCGCTGGCCGCGACCGAGAGAGACCTCGGCAAGGTGGCGCGTGCGGTCGGCCGGCAGCGCAAACCGCTGTGTGGCGCCGATCGGATCGGGCTGGCCGCCGGCGCCGTGCTCGATCGCCATAAGGTGGCG
>JBOHMK010000057.1:0-1873 GCA_050730115.1 Acetobacteraceae bacterium | reverse complement strand
GTGCAGCTCCGGGCAACAGCAGCACGGCTGCGGCATCTGAGCGTGCGGCGTAACCGCCTCGATCGTGCCCGTGCTCGGGCCGATACCCGCCACTGGGTCCAGGACCGGCGAGCGAGGACCCGGCATCTGATCGAACTCGGTGGTCTCGTTCACAAGGCCGGTCTTGTCGAGCTGGTGGACGACGATCGCGCCACCCTGCTCGGCGCCTTTCTCGAACTCGCCGTGCGCCTTCAGGGGCAAGAGGAGGAACCGCAGGGGGAAAGCCCGGCCGACCTTATGGCGCGCTGGCGCCGGCGCGGCTTGCGCGCCTTCGATGCCGACAAAAATCACGCAGCGGCGATGAGCGCGAGGAATGAGGACAACCAGCCAGAAGCGGAGACAGGGTGATGGGGCCCACAGCGGCAGAAAGCTGGCATTGGGATAGAAAGCACGGGGCTCGTCGTCGATCGTGTCGGGAGTTGGCGGATTGGTTACGCCGCGCTCCTGCCCTCGCCTTTTCTGCGCCCGTTCGCCCCGTGCAGGAATTTCAGAATGGCGTGCGGGTCCCGCTCGATCAGCATCAGGTACGCGCGCATAGCCCCGAGCGGCCGGCTGCGGCCCTGCTCCCATTGCCGGATCTGGTGAACGGTGAAGCCAAAGGCCGAGGCGAAGCTGTCTTGCGTCATTCCCGCCTTGGCACGGATCGCGCGCACATCGATTTCCGGCGGCACATAGAGTTGCCGTGGCTCCGCGGCGCCGCGCGCAATTTCCAGGGCCTCGGTAAGCCCCTCGGCGATCTTGTCGAATGCTGCCTTCGTCATGCTCCTGCACTCGCTTTGACGATCCGGGCGCGGTATTCGGCGACAATGCTCATGGTCAGCGCCGCGAGGGCGTTCCGCTCCTTCTGGGAGAGGTCCGCGCGCTCTCCTTTCGAGAACGCGGCGATCAGGAACACCGGGATCTCCGATCCGCTGTAGAAGGTGATCACCCGATACCCTCCGCTCTTGCCCTTGCCACGCCCGGCGACACGCACCTTGCGGCACCCGCCCGTGCCGGAGATTGCCACGCCGGCCGCCGGATCGGCTGCCAGCTCGACGATCAACCCGTTGATCTCTTCCTCGGTCATCCCGGCCGCCTCGGCCTGGCGCCGAAAGGCATGGGTCTCCGCGACCGTGTGCATACCGCCCCGTCGGGGGGCCGTCTTCTTGCTCACGGCCCGGACGATATGCGTATTTTACGTAGTCTCGTCAACTGCCGCGCCCGGAGGAGAATGATCGGCGTCATTCAGCTTGCCGATGCCGCACAGCATGACATCGGGCTGGTCGGGAAAGCGGGCGATGATTTCCAACTCGCCCCCCATCGCCTCGACAAAGCGGCGCAGCGTGGACAGGTACATGTCTGTGCGCCGCTCCAGCTTGGCGATCGAGGCTTGGCCGACATGCAGGTCCGCCGCAAGCTGATCCTGCGTCATCGCTCGTGCGCGGCGCAGTTCCGCCAGCGACAGAGCCTGCTCCATCATGTCCGTGAGGGCAGCGGCCTCGGTGCGGCCCTCGGTCGAGAGGCCGGCGCGCAGCCGATCAAAAGAATGCCTACCCGCCATCATCCTCTTTCCTTCTCGTCTCGGCGACGATCTCCGCCAAGTGCTCGTCGTACAGCCGGTCCGCCAGCGGGAGCATCTGCGTGTAGAAGTCGTCGCGGCCGGTCTTGTCGCCACCGATCAGCAGGATCGCAACTCGGCGCGGATCGAAAGCGTAGAACACGCGCAACGGCCGGCCGCCGACCTGCACCCGCAACTCGCGCATATGGCCATGTCGCGATCCCTTGACACCGCTGGAGTGCGGGAATGGCAGATTGGGGCCGCGACGTTCCAGCAGGCCGACCGAGGCGGTGAGGC
>JBOHMK010000056.1:0-7677 GCA_050730115.1 Acetobacteraceae bacterium | reverse complement strand
GTGCAGCTCGACTGGTAGGCGCCGCACATGGCGATGACATGATCCTGGGTGATGAGGCGGAGCGCATCGCTCTGGGCGACCGCCGGGCTCCCCTGATTGTCCGCCCAGCTCACCGCGACCTTGGCGCCGCCAAGGTTTGGGAGGCCGGCCGTCCTGGCGAGCGTCAGCGGTGCAAGCTCGGGATGTGGCGCGTTGATGATATCGACGGCCAGATCGACCGCCGCCTTGGTCGATTGGCCGGCCGCCGCGGCATTGCCGGTGAGCGCCATGATGAACCCGATCTTGACGGTTTCGGCGGCGAATGCGCTGCCCGGCAATGCGGCGAGCAGCGGGAGCGCGGCCAAGCCGCGCCGTGTGATGGACATGGTGTCTTTCCTCCTCGCTATTTTCGGTATCGTTACGAAAGCGGCCCGCGGCAAACGGGATCGCGAGGTCTCGCGCCGCGAGGTCCGGCCGCCTCAGGTCCAGCCCTTGAACGGGAGAATCAGCTTGGCCGTAGCCTTAGCCTGCGGCCAGACCGGGACGTAGCTGCTGCCTTCGAGCTGCATCAGCAGCGCTGAGCCGAGGATATTCTGGCCCTTGCTGTTGAACTTCACTCCCTTGTAATCGACCACGAGTTCGCTCGCGGGCATGTCGGTATTCTCGAGCGCCTTCTGGATCGCCGCCGGCGTGGTCGAGGCGGCCCGGTTGATCGCATCGCACAGTACGAAGAACGCCTGCATATGCCGCGCGCCATTATCGTCGAGATCGCGCCTCGTCTTCTGCTTGAACATCGCGTTGACTTTGTAGGTGAGCGATCCGGGCTTGCCGGGCACGTAGACGCTGCGGTTCAGCGCGCCCTGCGCGATCGGTCCGACATTCTTGATGAACGACGGATCGGAGAAGCCTGCATCGTCGCCGATGACGATCGGCGGCCGATAATCGAGCGTTTGGAACGTCTTCATGTAAAGAATGGCGTCCGACGTATAGCTGACGAAGATGACGACATCCGGCTTCGTGCTCTTCAGCCGGAGAACCTGCGACGAAACATCCGTGGTGTTGGGGTTGTAACCGATGCTCAGCGCCAGCTTGACGCCGTGTTCTTCCGCGGCCTTTGCCAGAGAATCGTCAAGCGAGGATCCGTAGTCGGTGTTCTCGTACATCACCGCAATCTTGCTTGTCGGTATTCCGGTCTTGGCTATGGCGGCCAGAAAATCGAAATAGAGCGGGGCGAAATCCGGGCCGGTCGGGGTGGTACGGAAGAACCACTTATAGCCCCGTTCGGTGAGATTTCCGGCCGTGGACGTACCGTTCACGTAGGGAATTCCGTAGCGTTCAGCAACCGCGCTCGAGGTCAAAGTCAGGCTCGACGCGTAGGCGCCGATGAGCGCGACCACATGATCCTGCGTGATCAGCCGCAGTGCGTCGTCCTGGGCGACCGAAGGGCTGCCCTGGTTGTCGGCGAACAGAACCTCGACCTTCGCACCGCCGAGCGCAGTGAGCCCGCTTCCCGCCGCGAGCGGAAGGGGCGCAAGATCCGGGGTTGGGTTGTTGACGATGGCGGCGGCAAGCTCCGCGGCCTGTTTCATCGACTGGCCGATCTCCGAGGAGTTCCCGGTGAGCGGCAGGATGTCGCCGATCCTGACGGTGCCGGCTGCCATCGCTGCGGCCGGCAGTACGGCCAGCGCCGGCAATGCCAATATGCCACGCCTGCTGATTGCCATTGGTCCCCCCTTTTCCTCCCGCGCCTCCCGAGGCGCCCGCTGACAAAATAGGCGAGGAGACCGGTTGAGTCCAAGGGGCGCCGGGGAGGATGAGCCGATTGCGGCGGCGCAGTTTCTTGTGGGGTCCCGCTTCACGCGACGCGATTGGGAGGTGACGTTCCCGAAAGCACCGCGGCGATGCCGTCGAGGGCGATAAAGCCCATGGCGTCACGTGTGGTGTGCGTGGCGCTGCCAAGGTGCGGCAGCAGCACCACGTTTTCGAGCTGAAGATACTCCGGGTTGAGGTGCGGCTCTCCGTCATAGACGTCGAGGCCGGCGGCAGCGACCTGGCCCGAACGGAGTGCCGAGATCAGCGCCGTGTCATCCACGAGAGTTCCGCGAGCCGCGTTGGCGATGATCGCGCCCTTGGGCAGCATCGCGATTCGCCCGGCGTTCAACCAATGCCGTGTGGCGCCGCCCCCGGGAGCATGCAGCGAAAGAATTTCGCTCGCGGCGAGGAAGCTCCGGTCGTCCGTGTGGAAGTGAGCACCCTCTTCGCGTTCGGGCGAAAGGCGCGCGAGATCGCGGTAATGCACCTCCATCGCGAAGCCGCGGGCGATGCGGGCGAGTTCGCGGCCGATTCGGCCCATCCCGAGGATACCGAGCCGGCGGCCTGAGACGCCGGTTCCGAGAAGTTGGGTCGGCGCCCAGCCGCTCCAACGCCCGGTGCGGACCAGCCGCTCGCCTTCGCCGGCGCGTCTGGCCGCGGCCAGGATCAGCAGCATGGCGAGTTCGGCGGTGGCGATGGAGAGGACGCCGGGCGTGTTGCAGACGGCGATGCCGCGTGCCTTGGCAGCGGCGCAGTCGATGTGATCGAAACCGACGCTGAAGGTGGCGAGGACGCGCACGCTCTGGGGCAGGCGCGCGAACACTGCCTCGTCCAGCCGATCGGTCGGTGTTGCGAGAATCGCCGCCGCGCCGGCGGCGCGATCGGTGAGCTCCTGGGCACCGAGCTGCCGGTCCTCGGAGTTGAGGCGGGCCTCGAACTCGCGCGCGGCCCGCGCTTCGACGGCCGGCGGCAGCCGCCGCGTCACCAGCAACGCAGGTTTCGGCATCGCATTTCTCCTCAGATGGTAATTCGGGATGATGCCGGCTCGCCGCTGGTTGCGGAAGGGATCGCGCCGCGGCAGGGTCGGCGACGCGAGAAAGGCGAGTGACGGCGTGGCGGACGCGGCGACCGAGTTTCTGGCGGGGTTTGTCGAGCGGGTCACGTACCACAACCCGGAGAACGGCTTCGCCGTGCTGCGCATCAAGGCGCGCGGCCGGCGGGAGCCGGTGGTGGTGGTCGGGCACGCGGCAGTGATCCAGCCCGGTGAATTCGTCCAGGCGAGCGGCATCTGGCAGCACGACCGGCGGCATGGAGTGCAGTTCCGGGCCACCTTTTTGAAGACGGCGCCACCCACTTCGGCCGAAGGGATCGCCCGCTATCTCGGTTCGGGCATGATCCGTGGCGTTGGCCCGGTGATGGCGAAGCGGCTGGTCGAGGGTCTCGGGCCGGCGGTGCTCGAGCTGATCGAGCAGGAACCCGCCCGGCTCGAACAAGTGCCGGGCATCGGCCCGAAGCGGCGCCAACAGATTCTGGCCGGCTGGGCCGAACAGAAGGTGGTCCGCGAGATCATGCTGTTCCTGCACGGCCACGGGGTTTCTGCCGCACGCTCGATGCGGATCTACAAGACGTACGGGGCCGAGGCGGTCCGAATTATCAGCGAGAACCCGTATCGGCTGGCACGCGACATCCGCGGCATCGGCTTTAAGAGCGCTGATCTTATCGCCGAGCGGCTCGGCATCGCGAAGACGGCGCCGATCCGGGTTGCGGCCGGCATTGGCCATGCGCTCGCCGAAGCCATGGACGAGGGGCATTGCGGCCTGCCACGCGAGCAGCTTCTCACGCTGGCAGCACGCCTGATCGCGGTGCCGCAACCACTCGTCGAGATGGCGCTCCAGCAGGAGATCAGCGAGGGGAACGTGCGCGTCGACGCGCTCGAGGGTGAGCCTGCCGTGTTCCTCACCAGCCTCTGGCGCGCCGAACAGGAGATCGCCGAGCGGCTCCGGGCGCTTGGAGCGGGTAGTTTGGCTTGGCGTCCGATCGATCCGGAGAAGGCGCTGCCCTGGGTCGAGGCGAGGATCGACCTGGCACTCGCCCCGTCGCAACGCGAGGCCGTTTCGCTGGCGGTTGGCCGGAAGCTTCTCGTCGTGACCGGTGGCCCGGGGGTTGGCAAGACGACGCTGGTGAACGCGATCCTGACCATCCTCGGCGCCAAGGGGGTGCGCGTTCTCTTGGCCGCGCCGACCGGGCGGGCGGCGAAGCGGCTTGCAGAGAGCACCGGGATGGAGGCGAAGACCATCCATCGCCTGCTCGAGATCAATCCGGCGACCGGCGAGTTTCGTCGCCACGCCGGCAATCCGTTGGCGGCCGATCTCGTCGTGCTCGACGAGGCGAGCATGATCGACGTGCCGCTGATGCGGTCGCTTCTGCGCGCGGTGCCGGCCGACTCCGCGCTTCTGATCATCGGGGACGTCGATCAGATTCCATCGGTGGGGCCGGGCCAGGTGCTTGCTGACATCATTGCTTCGGACGCGTTCCCGGTGGTTCGCCTGAGTGAGGTGTTCCGCCAGGCGGCGGCGAGCCGCATCATTCTGGCCGCGCATCGGATCAACCGGGGCCTCATCCCGGAGCCGGATGTCCCAGGCGAGGCCTCCGACTTCCATTTCATCCAGGCTGCCGAACCCGAGGAGATCCTGCGCAAGCTCGTAAGCCTTGTCGCCGAGCGCATTCCGAAGAGCTTTGGGCTCGATCCGGTGCGCGATATCCAGGTGCTCTCTCCGATGCAGCGCGGCGGGCTCGGCGCACGCGCACTCAATATCGTGTTGCAGGACGCGCTCAATCCGCGAGGTCCCGAGACGCCGCAGATTGAGCGCTTCGGTTTCCGCTTCGCGGCCGGCGATAAGGTCATGCAGGTCGAGAACGATTACGAGCGGGAGGTTTTCAATGGCGACCTCGGGATCGTTCGCGCGGTGGATCTGAATGAAGGCGAGTTGGTTGTGGGCTTCGACGGGCGCGAGGTCCGCTATTCCTTTGCCGAGGTCGACGCGCTGCAGCTTGCTTACGCGACCACCATCCACAAGAGCCAGGGCTCGGAATATCCGGCGGTGGTGATCCCGATTGCGACCCAACATTACCCGATGCTGGCGCGCAACCTGCTGTACACCGCGATCACGCGCGGCAAGCGGCTGGTGGTGCTGCTCGGCCAGAAGCGGGCGCTGGCGATCGCTGTGAACACGCGCGGCGCGCGACGGCGCTTTTCCAAGCTGGCGGAGTGGCTGGTCACCTAGAGCAGTTTGCTGAAAAGCGCCGTCGAGGCTGTGGCCAGGACAATATGCGGGGCTCTGCCCCGCACCCGGCCAAAGGCAAGCCTTTGGGATCCCTACCTTTTGAAGTGCGGGGGTCTGGGGCCTCAGGCCTCAGCGATTCACCCCGCCGCTGATTTCACCTCCGGCGATCGCGGGCTGAGCCAGGCCGGTAGGCCGCTACGCGGGTCTGGGTGCGTCGCCCGCTGCCTGGAGCGCGAGCGCCTCGACGACCTCGGCGATCACGGCTTCCCATGCGCCAGGGCGCGGCTGGCGGTAGAGCCGCATGCTCGGATACCAGGGACTGTCCACCCGCTCGAGCTGCCAGCGCCAGTCGGCAGGACGCGGCAGCATCACAGAGACCGGCCGACCGAGCGCGCCGGCGAGATGCGCGATGGCCGTATCGACGGAGACGATATGGTCGAGATGCGTAATGATCGCAGCGCTTTCTCCGAAGTCCTTCAGTTCTTGAATTATATTGGCGACGTTCGGAAGCTCGGCCAGAGCCTTGCCGTCTCCTGGCCCAAGCTGGGTCTGCAGCGGCACCAGGGCCACGTTCGGGAGCCGGCTGAGCGGCTCGAGCTGCTCGAGTCTCAGGGAGCGGCGACGGTCATTGGGATGGGTCGGCCGGCCCGACCAGGCGACGCCGACCCGCATGCGGCCTTTGGGGAGAATCTCATTGAGCCGCCGACCCCAGGCCGCGACCCGCGCCGGGTCCGGAGCAAGGTAAGGCACCTTGCACGGGATCGAGACGGCTTCGGTCCGGAACAGGAGCGGCAGGCTGGAGAGCAGGCAATAGGCAGCGTGCGCAGGAATGTCGCCCCAGCGATGGAAGGTCCGGGCGACGCCGGGGATGCGCGAGAAGAGCGGAGCGAGCTCGGCGCTGCATCCGACCATGAGTTCTCCAGCGTGCCCGGCGATCAACGGAATGTAGCGACAGAACTGGATCGAATCGCCGAACCCCTGGTCGGCAACGGCGAGCAGGCGGCCGCTCGGCAGCCGCATCCCGTTCCAGGGCGCCGCGCTCATCTTCGGCAGCATACCCTTCGCCTGTTCGATCTTGTTGCGCCACTCGTATTCGAGCCATCCGGGGCCAAAATCGCCGCGCGCCAGCAGGGCCTGCGCGAGGGCGAGATGGGCGGCCGGGTTTTCCTGCTCGTAGCCGAGAGCGGCGAGATAGCAGTTGGTGGCCTCGTCGTTCTCGCCACGATCAGCGTGAGCGATGCCGAGATTGACCAGAAAGGCCGGGTTGACGGGGGCCAGACTGACAGCGATGCGGGCCGCATTCAGGCCGTCGTCAAGGCGATAGGCGAAGCGATAGAGGGCAGCGAGGTTGCTGTGCCAAAGCGGCACCTCGCGGTTCCTCGCGATGGCCCGTTCGAGAAGCTGAATGCCACGCGCGATTTCGCCGCGGTGGCCGAGGAGCGTGCCCAGCAGGGCGAGAGCCGGCAGGTAGTCTGGCAGCTCTGCCAGCACGTCGGTGCAGATTCCGGCCGCTTCGCCGATCCTTTTCGCGCGCGCCGCGGCATCGGCGCGGGCCATCGCATCGAGCACTGTGCCTGGCACCACCGGAGCATCGGGAGCGGGGTGGGCGGGAGGCGAGGCGTTGGTTGCGCCTGCCGCGGCCGATGATCCGGTCACGGATGCGCGCCCGGTTCCGTCTGCAGGCTGCGTCACGCTCGGGCGGGACGGGTCATCGGTTGACTCCAGAAGTCCATTCGAGAGGTGGTGATTGTGCCCATCGTGGGTCGGCACCTGGGGACCCGTTACCCGGGGGCTCGGTACCAGAGGGCCTCCAGGGGATCAATGAGCGGATCAATGGCTGTCGAGGGAAGGTCTCGGGGTTGGGCGCAGTGAGCACATGACAAACGCGGCTTGCATCCCCAGCTTGCTCTCGCGCGTAATTGGTGCAGAGAGTGGGAGGGACCGATGCTGATCCGCTGCCGTCCCGGCTGGGAAATTCCGCCATCCAAGGCGACGCCTGAGTCCGCCGCACTGGACCAGCGGGCATTGGGCCGGCGCGGGGTGGTGGCCGGCGCCGCTGCGCTTGGGCTGGCTGGCTCTGCGCGCGTAGCGCGCGCCGCAGTCTCGGACGCGATGCCGGCAGAAGTTCCTGGCCCGATGGCGGCGCCCGTCGATCGTCGCTACCCGCCCCTTCGGCCTTTCACGCCGCCGGAGAATGTCTATACGTACAACAACTACTACGAATTCAGCGACCAGAAAGGGATCTGGCGGCAAGCGCAGCGCCTGCCAATGCATCCCTGGTCGATCACGTTCGACGGACTGGTCGAGAAGAAGAAGACGATCGGGCTCGAAGATCTGCTCAAGCAGGTGACGCTGCAGGAGCGGTTCTACCGGCATCGCTGCGTCGAGGCCTGGTCGATCACGGTTCCTTGGACGGGCTTTCCGCTCAAGCGTCTCCTGGAGATCGCAAAGCCGCTTTCTTCTGCGAAATACGTGGTGTTCCGCACCGACGAGAATCGCCGCTTCATGCCCGGCCTCAGCGAGGTCTGGTACCCTTGGCCCTACACCGAAGGCCTGACGACGTTCGAGGCCGTGAACGATCTGGCGATCGTCGCCGTCGGTC
>JBOHMK010000055.1:0-4937 GCA_050730115.1 Acetobacteraceae bacterium | reverse complement strand
CGGTCGGCATCTCGGGCGCCATCCAGCACCTGGCCGGGATGAAGGACAGCAAGGTGATCGTCGCCATCAACAAGGACGGCGAGGCGCCGATCTTCCAGGTGGCCGATTACGGCCTCGTCGCCGATCTTTTTACCGTCCTGCCCGAACTCGCCCGTGAACTGGAGAAGAGCCCATGAACGTCGAACGCGAGGCTCACGCGGCCACGCCCGAGGCCGCAACGATCGGGATGGAGACGCCGGAGATCTCCGCCATCGGGGTCATCGGCACCGGGCAGATGGGCAAAGGCATCGCCCATGTCGCCGCCCTCGCCGGGTTCAAGGTCACGATGCTCGACGTCAAGCCCGAGGCGATCGAGAAGGCTTTGGGAACGATCCGCCACAACATGGATCGCCAGATCGCCCGCAGCATCATCACCGAAGCCGATAAGGACGCGGCGCTCACGCATCTCACCACGGCAACCAGCTATGAGGCCTTCGGCGACTGCGACCTCGTGATCGAGGCCGCGACCGAGAAGGAGGACATCAAGCGGAACATCTTCAAGTCGGTCACGTCACATATCAAGCCGTCCTGCCTGATCGCCTCCAACACCTCCTCGATCTCCATCACGCGGCTCGCCGCCGGCACCGATCGGCCGGAAAAATTCATCGGCATGCACTTCATGAATCCGGTGCCGGTGATGAAGCTGGTCGAGATCATCCGCGGCATCGCAACCGACGAGCCGACCTTCCAGGCGGTCCAGGCGCTGGCAACGCGCCTGGGCAAAACCACCGCGGTCGCCGAGGACTTCCCCGCCTTCATCGTCAATCGCATCCTGATGCCGATGGTCAACGAAGCGGTGTACGCGATCTATGAAGGTGTGGGCTCCGTCGCTGCCATCGACACCGCCATGCGGCTTGGCGCCAATCACCCGATGGGCCCGCTCGAGCTCGCCGATCTGGTCGGTCTCGACACCTGCCTCTCGGTGATGCAAGTGCTGCACGAAGGGCTGGCGGACAGCAAGTACCGCCCCTGTCCGCTGCTGGTGAAGTACGTCGAGGCCGGCTGGCTCGGCCGCAAGACCGGCCGCGGCTTCTACGATTATTCAGCGACCCCGCCTCGCCCGACGCGGTAGCGCTTCCCGTGTTCGCCGCCGCCTGCATCACGGTGTCGCGGCTTCCGCCAGAAAAATACGCGGGGCTCTGCCCCGCACGCGGCCATTGGCCAGCCTTTGGAATCCCTTCTCTTAAGGTTCGGGGGTCTGGGGCCTCAGGCCCCAGCAGGTCAAGGGCGGAGCCCTGGCCCTGGCTTTTCAGCAACTCTCGTCAGACCGCAGGCGCGGTGCCGATGTACTTGAACTGGTGCAGGATGTCGGTGCGCGGCAGGCGCCTGGGCGAGGCCCGCAAGCCGATAACGGACGTTCCGGCCGGCCGATCTCACGGCCTCACATCAGCGGCTTACATCGGTGGCATCAGGCCGTTCTTGCCGACGGCGACGACGCCTGCACTCAGCGAACCGTTGCTCCCGGCGCTGGCAACGGCGAAGGCCTTCGCTCCCGGATCGAGAATGGAACGCTGAGCGGGCTGGAGACGCACGATCGGGGTGTCGGCCGGCACCAGGATCTGCACCTTCCCGTTGTGGTCGTAGGTGACGGTGAGCTGCCGTCCGCCCGACGCGCTCGCCGTACTCTTGCTGGCGACCGCGCCAGTCGTCATGGTGCCCTGAACGGGCGGCGCGTTTTCTGATGGTGCGGCGCTGGCGACGGTGCCGTTGGTCATCGTTCCCTCAACCGGCGGCGCGTCGGCGGGCGTGCTTGCGCTTTTGTGCATGTCGGCATCCGCGACCGCGGCCGGCACGCTCCAGGGGTAATGACCCTCGCCCGCCCCGCGCATCGAGTTCGGAAAGAGCACCACCTCCATCGCGACGATCTTGCTCTCCGGGCCGGTCGCCCCGGCGCCGATAAAGTCACCAGGCTTGATCGAAGAGAGGCTGGACGGCAGAACCGAGATGAACTTCGTGTTCGCGCCAAGCTCGAGATCGGTCGTCTTGCCGCTGTAGGTCTTGATGACGAGCTGATCGCCGCTGATTGACTCGATCGTCCCGCGGATCCGCATCTTCTGCGGCGCCGCGAGTGCCGCGCTCGTGCATCCCAACGCGAAGGCGCCGGCAAGTGCCACGTTCAGGACTCTGCTCATCGTCGTCTCCTCCCGCTCAATTACCCCGCGCATATGGGGTGACACACATCGAGAGCAAGCAGTTGCCATCGGCGTTTTAAATCGCACCGATCGGGATGCGATCGGCGATCTCAGGTGTTATACTCGTCTATGACCGAGCCAGTCCCACGATGTTGAGCGAAGAGCAGGCTTGGCCCAAGAAATTGGCGAGACCGCGCGCTCTCGAGATGCGGCGGCATTCCGTGCCGGTGCGCGTCACCCACTGGATCAATCTCGCATGCATGGTCATCCTGTTGATGAGCGGGCTTGCGATCTTCAACGGGTGGCCTGCCCTCTACTGGGGCATCCGCACGCATTTCGATCAGCCGCTGCTGGCGTTCTACGCCGTGCCCGGGCCGAACGCGCGGGACGTCGGCATGAGCTGGATTCTCGGCCACCAGTTCGTCACGACCGGATGGTTCGGGCTCTCTCCCGGCGCCGGCGGCAGGGAAGTCGTGCGCGGCTTCCCCTCCTGGGCGACGCTGCCCGGTGGACTCGATCTCGCCATGGCGCGGCGCTGGCACTTCTTCTTCGCCTGGATCTTCGTGTTGAACGGCGCGGTGTACGCCTTCTATGCGGCCTCGAGCCGGCATCTCTGGCGCGATCTCATCCCCTCATGGCCGGAGCTGCGAACGCTCGGGCGATCCGCCTGGGACCACGCCAGGCTCAAATTCCCGAGCGGAAAAGAAGCGGGGCACTACAACGTCCTGCAGAAGCTCTCCTACCTCGTGGTGGCGTTCGGAATGGGGCCGCTGATGGTCGCAACCGGCCTCGCCATGTCACCCTGGATCGACGCCGCCTGGCCGTGGCTGCCGGCGATTTTCGGCGGGCGCCAGTCGGCACGCACCATCCACTTCCTCACCGCCTTCGCCTTCCTTGCCTTCGTGCTGATCCATATCCTGATGGTGCTGCTCTCGGGAGCGGGCAACAACATGCGCGCGATGATCAGCGGCCGCTACCGGATCTCACCTCCGGTGAGCGAGCGGAGGAGCGGGGAAAGTGCACGCACGTTCGAAGATTGACCGCCGCCGCCTGATCGCCCGTGTGGGCGCAGGCGCGGGCGCGCTCATGCTTGCCGGCTGGGCGAGGCCCGCCCGAAGCGCGTGGCTCAACCGGGTGCTCGACTTCGAGGAGCAGGTCGATCGCACCGTGCAGATGGCGATTGCGCCGCCCGGCACCACGGGGCGCGAATACACCAAGGCGGACATCTCTCCGCATTTCAAGAGCAACGGCACGCACGATCCGGGCAATCCGGAATACCAGGCGCTGGCGCGCAACGGCTTCGCCGACTGGCGGCTCCAAATCTCCGGCCTCGTCGATCGCCCGGCGCGGCTTTCGCTCACGGCACTCCGCGCGATGCCGGGCGTGACGCAGATTACCCGGCATGATTGCGTCGAAGGATGGAGCTGCATCGGCGAATGGACCGGAGTGCCGCTCGCCCGCGTGCTGGCACCGCTCGGCGTGCAGAAGCGCGCGCGCTACGTTATGTTCTTCTGCTACGACACCGTCCCCGGAGCTCGGGAAAAATACTACGAAAGCATCGCCCTTGCCGAGGCCTCGCACCCGGAGACGATACTTGCGTACGCGATGAACGGCCGCACCTTGCCGATCCCTTACGGCGCGCCGCTGCGGCTCCGCCTCGGGCGCCAGCTCGGCTACAAGATGGCGAAATATCTGCGGCGCATCACGCTGGTCGAAAGTCTCGCCGACATCGAAGGCGGGCACGGCGGCTTCTACGAAGACAACGGCTACGAGTGGTACGCCGGGATCTGAACCGCGGTCGGTTCGCCCGGGATCACCCGAGGACGATCGGCAGGAATCCCAATTGACCAGCGGGCCAATTGACAACCGGGGGCCAACCGCGCAGCCTCGGCTCTGGAGGTGGCCGCCAGCATGATCGAACGACGCAGCGTCCTCAAAGGTGCCGCCGGCATCGCGGCCCTCGCCGCATCCCCGGCGATCATTCCGGCTCGTGCGGCAGGGCTCGGCGCCAACCTCTGCAGCCTCTACGCATTGTCCGGAACCTTCGCCGCTGACGGCGCGCCGGCGGTCAATGGTGCGCACATCGCAATCAAGAATCTCGCCCCGGAATACGGACTCGACATCGACTACACTTCCGTTGACAGCGAAGGCAATCCGGGCCGCGCCGTCACCAAGGTGCTGGCCGAGATCGATCAAAACAACCGCCGCCTGTTCTTTGGCGCCGTGCTCTCCTCGGTCGCCCTCGCGGTCGGCACCGAGATCAACAAGGCAAACGGCGTCTTCACCACCGCCGTCGGCGCCGACGAGGTCACCGGCAGCCAATGCAACCGCGCCACCTTCCGCTGGTCGGTGCCGACTTACGGCGCCATCCAGGAGACGGTGAGGCCGCTGATCGAAAAATTTCCGAACGCGAAACGCTGGTACACCATCACTCCGAAATATGTCTTCGGCGAGTCCCTGCTGCGCAACGCGCAGGCCCTTTTCAAGGAGAATGGCATCGAACATGTCGGCAACAGCTATCACTCGCTGAGCGAGACCGAGTTCTCCGGCTACCTCACCAACGCGCTGGCCGCCAAACCCGACGTCCTGCTGTTGCTCAATTTCGGCGCCCAGAGCACCAATACCCGGCGCCAGGCCGCCGATTTCGGCCTCAAGGACAAAATGAAGATCCTGATGGTCTGGGCGGCAGGCCTCGAGCAATATGAAGCGATCGGCGCCGACATCCTCGACGGCGTCTATGTCGGCTGCCAGTACGACATGTCGATC
>JBOHMK010000054.1:0-2838 GCA_050730115.1 Acetobacteraceae bacterium | reverse complement strand
GGCGGCATCCTCAATCCGGGCAAGCTGCTGCCCGACTGAACGCCCCGGCGGCAGTGCCGCCGGCCGTTATCTCACCCGCTTATCTTACCCGCTGGCCGGAGAGTTCCGCCCCGGCATCGGCCCGGAGCAGCATCGAAACCGGCACCGCTACCAGCGCCATCGCCGCGACCGCCAGGAAGGCGGCACTGTAATCGCCGAGAGTGGGTGCCGCATGTCCGAAGAGTTTGGAGAAGATCTCGAGCGCCGCCGCCCCGGCGGCGATGCCCGCAGTCAGCGAAAGTTGCTGGGCAGCACTGTAGAAGCTGGTCGCCGCACTCAATTTCGAAGGCGGAATATCGGCAAAGGCGATCGAGTTGAAGGCGGTGAACTGCAGTGAACGGAAGAACCCGCCCATCAGCAGCACGCCATAGATCGCGGTGAGCGGCCACGCGGGCCGGAAGCCCGCCATCAGTGCGATCGTGACCACCGAGATCAGCCCGTTCACGATCAGCGTCGCACGAAACCCGAACAGCCGGAGCGCATACTGCGCCGCCGGCTTCATCACCAGCGCGCCCGCCGAGCTGGCGAAGGTGATCATTCCGCTTTCCGCCGCACTCTGACCGAAGCCCACTTGCAGCAATAGCGGCAGCAGGAATGGCACGGCACCGATGCCGATGCGAAACAGGCTGGCCGCCGCGACCGAAAGCCCGAAGGTCGGGATCCGGAGCAGCCTGAGATCGACCAGCGGATGCTCGCGTGCGCCGGCATGCAGCCAGTAGGCAAAGCCCGTTCCGGCGCCAATCACCAAGAGGCCCGTACTCTCCGGCCACGGCAGCACGCCCCGGCTCGCCGCTTCCAACCCCGACAGCAGCGCAACCAGCGAAACGGCGGTGAGCAAAAGCCCACCCCAGTCGAACGGGCGAGCGTCCCCGCCTCCGGTCTCCTCGATGAAGAACGTGACCAGCACCACCCCGAGCACGCCGATCGGCACGTTGATGTCGAAGATCCAGTTCCAGGAGACGTAGGTGACGATGAAGCCGCCGACCGGCGGGCCCAGCACCGGCCCCAGCAGCGCCGGGATGCTGAGCCAGGCCATCGCCGCCACCAGCTCCGACTTCGCGACCGAGCGCAACAGCACCAGCCGCCCGACCGGCACCATCATCGCCCCGCCGACACCTTGCAGGATGCGCGCCGCGACCAAGAACCAGAGGGTTTCAGCCCGCCCGCACAGCACCGAGCCCACTGTGAAGACGATGATCGCCGCCCGGAACACGCTGCGGCTGCCGAAGCGGTCGGCGACCCAGCCGCTCGCCGGAATGAACACGCTGAGGCTCAGCATGTAGGAGGTGAGGGCGACGCTCATGTGCACCGGGTCGGCGTGGAAGGCGTGCGCCATCGCCGGCAGCGCGGTCGCGACCACGGTCGAGTCGAGGTTCTGCATGAAGAGCGCGCAGGCGACGATCAGCGCCGTGGTCCGCGCCCGCTGCGACATTGCCGGCTGCTCGCGGAGCGCACCCGGTTGCAGGAGTCGCGTTCGGGCAGGCATGTGCGGATTGTCGCCCGCGCCGCCGGCGGCCGCAAACCCCTGCCGCCGCAGGGCGCGTTTGCGCCGGGCGGGATGGCTTCGGCCTTCCGCGCTTGGGGGCTACGGGATGGTGGGGCCTTCTCGTGTCGGCAGAGTTTACACTCTGCGCCTGGTCAGAGGCGTCCGACGTGCGCGCCGGGATTTTGCCGATGGCGTCCGTGGATCGTGGATACCGATAACCCATTGAACAGCCATCAGAAAGGCTTGCTCCGGAGTTTGCCTGCCGGACCCTGACGCCGCCTGATGGAACCGAGACGGGCGCGCGGGCCAGGCGTCGCCGGCGAAGCGTTGGCAAACTTTACACTTCCCGCCAAGCCGCCGACCGGGCGGCACGAGGGGAAACTGTGTCGAATCAGATTGTTACGTATTCTGTACGATTCTTGCTTGAGGATCCAACAGGGCCTACCGGCGATGCCGCCGGCCTGCGAAGAGGGAGGTACGCATGAAGCACGCCAGACTGCTCGGTCTTGCATTCGCCGCGGCCGCATTCGCTTTCGTCGCCGCGCCCCGCGCGGAGGCGACGCCGATCGACTACACGTTCCAGGTGACGATTACCTCCGGTCCGCTTTCCCCGGGGATCATCGACGGCACCTTCGCCTACGACAGCAGCAGCATCGTCAATGGCGGGACCAACGATGCAATAGGGCTCCTGACCGCGCTCGATTTCACACTGAACGGCATCACCTACACGGCTGCCTCGGCCAATACGGGCCTCCTCACGTTCGATGCGGCGGGTGATCTGACGTATTTCCTGTTCGGGGATCACTGCAGCGCCGGGGGTGCTTTGTGGTCCCTGGTGCCAACGAGTGGTTCGCCGCGCCAGGTCTCGGTGGTTTCCTTTACAGCGTCGCCGGCGGTTCGGCTATTTGGTCCGGCGATGTGACGTTTGCCGAGGTGGCCGCGGTTCCCGAGCCCGGCAGCCTGGCGCTGCTTGGGATCGCCCTGATCGGCCTCGGCCTCGCCGGCTTCACCCGCCGCCGCCGCGCCGGCTGAGCCTGCGCCGGCCCGCCGGGCGACGGCCGTAATTTCCATCCCTGGGTAGGAGATCAGGGGCGGGGAGGGCGCGCGCGCGCCGCCTGCCGCCACCGCAGGAGCCGACTGCCTCAGCGTCGGCAACCCGCCTCGACGGCCGCAAATTACTTCGGGATGAGCGCGACGGATTTCTTCCGCTCGTCGCCGAAACCGGGGATGGATCAGAAGCCGCTTTGCTTCAGATCCACGATGCGCACGATCATGCTGCGCCTCGGGTCGAATGGCAGCGTCTCGAACCCGAA
>JBOHMK010000053.1:0-4015 GCA_050730115.1 Acetobacteraceae bacterium | reverse complement strand
GGTTGATGAAGCTCCAGATGACGTAGGTGAGATACGCGACCGGCTCGTGAACAAGCCGCCCGCTCCAGACATAATTGGACCAGCCGGCGGTATAGATCAGGGGTGCCGTCTCCCCGACCGAGATCGCAAGCGCGAGCAGCGCGGCGGTGACCACGCCGGGGCTCGCCGGCGGAAACACGATCCGGAGCACGACGGTGCGAGCGGGCGCGCCGAGCGCGTAGGCCGATTCGCGCAAGCCCAGCGGCAGCCCGCGCAGTGCAAGCTCGGTCATCCGCGCGATGTAGGGCACGATCATCATGGCGAGCGTGATCGCGCCCGCCAGGGCCGAGAACCGCCAGCCGAGCCCGATCACCATTGTGACGTAGGAGAAATATCCGAGCACGATCGACGGAATTCCCGTCAACACATCGGAGAGGAATCTGAGCATGGCAGCAAACCTGCCGAACCCGAACTCCGCGAGATAAATCCCGGCACCGACACCGACGGGGACGCCAAGAATGAGGGCACCGCCGGAAAGCACGAAGGTGCCGACGATCGCGTTGATGAGCCCGCCGGTGATGCCGTTGGTGGCGGTTGTAAAGATCGCCGGCGAGATCGCGATGACGCCGCGCCTCGTGACCAGCCAGAGGATGTCGAAGAGAGGCGCCGCGATGAGGCCGAAGGCCAGGATCGTCGCCGCCCAGCCAATTTGTGCACGCGCCCGTCGGCAGACGCGGTGCGGAGTGTCGCGGCTGCCGCCAGGAAGATTTGCGGGGCTCTGCCCCGCACCCGGCCAAAGGCACGCCTTTGGAAACCCTTTTCTTGAAGTCCGGGGGTCTGGGGCCTCAGGCCCCCCAAGGTCGCATTGGAGGTCAAGGGCGGAGCCCTTGCCCTGACTTTTCAGCACACTCCTAACGCCCGCTCGTGAGGCTGACATCGAGACCTCGCGTGATCAGGCGGGCGATTCCGTTGACCACGACAGTGATGACGAAGAGAACGAGGGCAATCTCCGCGAGCGATCTGATCGCCATGCCACTCGGATCCTGCTCGGCGCTGTCGAGCTGCGAGACGATGAACGAGGCCATCGTGCTGATCGGACTCATCAGCGTCGCCGGCAGTTGATTGATCGCACCGCCGCTCACCATCAGGACGGCCATCGTTTCGCCGAGCGCCCGTCCGAGGCCGAGGATCACGGCACCTGCGATGCTGCCGCCGACGGCAGGTAACATCGCCCGGACTGCCATTTCAAACTTCAGCGCTCCGAGCGCGTATGCCGCCTCCTTCTCCTGGACCGTGATCCGGCTCAGTGCCGAATAGATGGTCGCGGTGATGATCGGGGCGATCATCAAACCGAGTACCAACGAAGCGGCCAAAAGCCCGAAGCCGCTGGCCGAGCCACCGGCAAAAAACGGGATAAACCCGAGCAGGCGGTCGAAGGACGGTGCGATCACGTGCGCAATCAAGGGTGCGAGAACGACGACACCCCAAAGGCCATAGACGACGCTCGGCACGACGGCGAGCAACTCGACGATCAGCGAGAGTACGGCGCGGCCTCGTGGCGGCACACCTTCGGCGAGCAGAATCGCAACCCCGATGCTCACCGGAACGGCGATCAGAAGTGCCAGGGCAGAGCTTGCGAGTGTGCCGACGATCAGAAAAAGAATTCCGTACTCGGCACCGGGCGCAACGAGCGCGCCGCCGACCTTGACCGGATCGGCGTAGAGATTGCCGAGGTTCCAGGTCCTGCCGACCAGGAAGTCCGCCCCGTTGAAGCGGATTGCCGGCCAGGCATAGACGGCAAGGAACAGCACTACGGCCAGCAGAATCGCCGGGATGACCAGACTCTGCCCGAACACAATGATCCGGAAGAGGCTCAGTTTACGGAGAAGGCTGCTCACGTGCCGATGGTTGTGATCTGCTGCCTCGCCAGTCGGGCGATCCCGGACGGCAACGGCTGGAAACGTACCTGGTCCAGAAAATTCGCGGCGCTGCCGCCCTCGGGGTCGATCGCCCAGGTGAGGAAATCGCGCAACGAAGCGGCGACCTTCCGGTCCCGTTGCCGCCGGTTCACGATCGCATACTCGTAATTGATGATCGGGTAGGAGCGGGGGCCGGGCGCGAACACCAGGCTGATCCGCCCGTCGGGCGGGGTCTTTCCCGCCATCGCCTTGACCGCGGCGCCGATCGTTTCCGCTGTCGGCGGCACGAAATTGCCGGCCCGGTTTTCCAAGAGGGCCGTGCGGACGCCCGCCTTGGCGATCGCGGCGTGAAAGCTGATCCCGACATAGGCAATGGAATAAGGCGTGGCGCCGGTCACCGCGACCATGCCCGGGTTGCCGAGTGCGCCCACTCCGCCCGCGACCGGAGGCCAGGGAAGCGTGGTGCCGTAGCCGATCTTTCCGGCCCAGGCGGGCGTTGAAAACGCGAGATACTGGCTGAAGAGGAAAGTGTCGCCGCTGCCGTCGGTGCGATGCACGGGGATGATCGCGCGGGCGGGAAGTGCGATCCCGGGATTGAGGCGCGCAATCGCCGCATCGTTCCAGCGCCTGATGTGGCCTTGGTAGATGCCGGCCAGCAGCGGGCCCGAAAGTTTCAGATCGGCATCATTGCCGCCGGCGAGGTGATAGTTGATCGTCTGTGCCGAGACGGCGAGCGGGATATTCAGAATCTCCGGATATCGCCTGGCCTGAGGGTTGCTCATGTAGGCATCCGAGGCGCCGATCTGGACGATTCCGGAGATCGCCTGGGCGATGCCGGTGCCGCTGCCCGTGCCCTGGGCGGTGATGCGCACGCCGGCTTTCCGGGCCGTGTACTTCGCCACCCAGAGGTTGAACAGCGGATAGAGCAGGGTCGAGCCCGTCTCGACGAGCGAGATCTCGGCGGCCGCGGCGGGCCAGGTCAAGAGGGCCGCTCCACCCAACGCACCCGCGCCCGAGAGAATGGCACGACGGCGCACCATACCGCTCCGGTGCCGTGGCATGTTCCATTACCTTCTGCCGCTTGAGCGTCCGGGGGTCTGGGGCCTCAGGCCCCAGCGGGTCAAGGGCGGAGCTCTTGACCCGGTTTTTTGACCAGAATTTAGAGGCAGGGCAAGCTGCAGACGGCGGCCCGGTACGCGGCAGCTTGCGCCGACCAACGGAACCTGAGATGTGCGCTCGGTTCGATCGTGATCAGTTGTCGCCCTATTGTGACCACGAACGGCGGTCGGCCGACACGGCGGATCTCGAGCTGCACGTCGCTGCCGAGACGCCCGTTCATGCGGGCGCGAACGGCCGCCGGATCGAGCCCGCCGATGCCGATGATTTGCGCCCACGGTCGCTGCACCGGGTCCCAGTCCTTCGCCTTGACCAGAAGGTCGTAATGGCCGGCCGTCTGGTTCGACGTGACGACGACGATGTTGGCCTCGTCGGTCACCTGATGCTCGCGCGTGCCGTTCTTGTGCCACTGGCCGGCGAGATCCTGGAAGGCCGACATCGGCGCCGCCAGTCAATCGGCCGCCCACTCACTCCGACAGGCTGCTAGCCGACCAGGCGCCGACGTGAGGCGAAGCCGGCCACGCCGAAGCCGAGAAGCCCGATGCCGAGCAGGGCCAAGCTTCCCGGCTCCGGCACGGCGGTGGTTCCGACGTCGATCGTGAAGCTGCCGTCAGCTGGTCCGCTCCCCCACGTCCACGTGTAGGTGCCGGGGGTCAGGCCTAGGCTCGCGAAGGTCGCGCCATCATAGGTCGATGTGTCCGACAGGGCACTGTTGGAGACGTAACCCGACGGCACGACAAGATCGTTGCCAAAGGCACCGATGCCGACGATGTCTCCGCTGCCGCTGCTGGCGGGGGTGTCGGAGCCGCTGCCGAAGCTCGCTGGTCCAGTGTATCCCATGTAGAAAGAACTGGCTACGAAAGTCGCCGGCCCAGTATTTATTTCCGCGCCGCTTGGCTCTACAAACGCACTGCTCACACCGCCGCCAAATAGGCTGAGGCCAGTCAGATCGATTGTTCCGCTTCCCGTGGCGACGACATTGCTCCCCACTTGCGTGAGTG
>JBOHMK010000052.1:0-1560 GCA_050730115.1 Acetobacteraceae bacterium | reverse complement strand
GTGGTAAGCGAGACATGGACCCGGACCAGGTTGCGCGCCGCCATACGGGTCAGAATGTCGAGATCCCTGAGCACGCCAGCGGACTTGGTGACAATCGTAAACGGATGCCCGGTCCGCTCGAATAGCTCGATCACCGCCCGCGTCAGCTTGAGCCGCCGTTCCACCGGCTGATAGACGTCGGTGTTCGAGCCGAGCGCAATCGGCTTCACCTGATACCCCGGGCGGCTGATCTCTCGTTCGAGGAGGCGTGCCAGGTCGGGTTTGAATACGATCTTCGTTTCGAAATCGAGACCGGGCGACAGCCCGAGATAGGCGTGGCTCGGCCGCGCGTAGCAATAGATGCAGCCGTGCTCGCAACCGCGATAGGGATTGACCGCCCGATCGAAGCCGATGTCCGGGCTCTCGTTCCAGGCGATCGCCGAGCGGCTCCGGTCCTCGATCAGGGTTGTTGTGAGCGGCGCCAGGTCTTCCGCCTCGCCGTTTACGGACCAGCCGTCAGCGAACGGATCGACCGCGCGGCTTTCGAACCGCACCGGCGGATTGAGCGTCGCCCCGCGGCCCTTCCGCAGGAGCGATCGCTTCGCCATCTCCGGCCCCGCTTCCGGCTGACCGGCGCGATCCAGTGCGGCGAGCGCCTCGCGGTCGAGTTCGCGAACCAGGCCTTTCTCCTCGATGGGCATTGGCCGCCGCCTCCGCCATGCCAGCTCCGTCATAGGGCTCCGTTATAGGGGCACCGCAATCGAGGTCAAGAACAAAATAAGAACATGTGAACAGCACGCCTTGCCGGGGGAACACCGGGAGCCCGCTCGTTGTCGCCGATGACGCGGCGGCTCTGCCGGCCTTCAGCCAAGCTCCTCGAGCAGCCGCCTGAGCGCGCGATCCATCACCTTCTCATGTCGCATGACAATCCCGAGGCGGCGCTTCAGCGGCGGCCTCAGCGGGGCGGCGCGCGTGCCCGGCGGGGGGGTGGCGAGTGCCGCTTCCGGCAGGATCGAGGCGCCGAGGCCTCCCGCGACCAGAACCTTGATCGCCTCAACGCTGCCGAGCTCCATGGTCGGGCGCGTGGTCACGCGGGCGCGGTGAAACCAGGCGTCGATGAGGGCGCGGGTATGACTGCCTCGCTCGTAGAGAATGAGCGGCAGGCGGGCGAGATCGGCAGCGCCAATGCTTGCCCTGCCATCCGCCAGGCCATCGGGCATGAACGCCACCAGCGCCGCTGTCATCAGCACCCGAACCGCGAGCGAGCGGGCCGTACCGCCAGCCAGCGTAACGATCGCAGCATCGAGATCTCCTCTTTCTACGCGGGCCAAAAGTTCCGGGGTGTTGCCGGTCGCGACCACGAGCTCGAGCCCGGGCATCCTTTTCCGCACCGCAGCGATCAGCGGCGGCAACAGATAGATGCGGGCGGTGGCGCCGGTGCCGAGGCGGATCCGCCCCCTCTCCCCGCTCCGATACGCACTGACCGATGCCGCCGCCTCGGCGGCCGCCGCGGCCGCCCTCTGCGCCGGGCCTTCGATCGCCGCTCCCGCTGCGGTCGGCAGCATCCGGCCCTCGGCGCGC
>JBOHMK010000051.1:0-4893 GCA_050730115.1 Acetobacteraceae bacterium | reverse complement strand
GCCACGCGCATCATCGCTCGACCCGCCGCCTCTGGCAGGCGGCCGACCGACTCCGGGCATGATCGCCAGCCTGACCGGACGGATCGCATCGACCGAGGAACGGAGTTGCATCATCGATGTCGCCGGTGTCGGTTACCTCGTCCACGCCTCCTCGCGGACGCTCGCTCGTCTGCCCGCACCGCCGGACCTGGCGCATGTGCTGGTGGAAACCGAACTCCGCCCTGACGCGATCCTGCTCTACGGCTTCGCCGACGCTTCGGAACGCGCCTGGTTCCGGCTGCTGACGGCAGTCCAAGGCGTCGGCGCCAAGCTCGCTTTAGCGATCCTCTCCACGCTCCCTCCGGGCGACCTCAGTGCGGCCATCGCCACCGGCGATCGCGCCTGGCTGATGCGTGCGCCGGGGGTTGGGGCCAAGCTCGCGCAACGGCTTCTGGGCGAGCTTCGGGATCCGGCGGCGCGGTTGCCGACGCTTTCACAGGCGGTGCCAGCGGCCTCGGGCGTGGCCACGGATGCCATATCGGCACTGGTCAACCTCGGCTATCGCCGGACCGAAGTCGAAGCCGCGCTCTCGCGTGCAGGCGCACGGCTTGGCGAGGCGCCACCGTTCGCCACCCTGATCCGCGAAGGCCTGAAGGAGCTGGCCCGGTGAAGAAGCGCGCCCCGGTGCCGCCCGAAGAGGACCACCGTGCGCTGAGCCCGGCGGCGATCGAAGAGGACCAGGCGGAGGCCTCTCTCCGGCCCCAAAGCCTCTCGGAATTCGTCGGCCAGCAGGCGACGTGCACGAACCTCGCCATCTTCATCCAGGCGGCGCGTCAGCGGGCCGAAGCGCTCGATCATGTGCTGCTGCACGGCCCGCCCGGGCTCGGCAAAACGACGCTCGGACAGATCATCGCCCGCGAACTTGGCGTCGGCTTTCGTGCCACCTCCGGACCGGTGATCCAGCGGGCCGGCGATCTCGCCGCCCTGCTCACCAACCTGCAGCCGCGCGACGTCCTGTTCATCGACGAGATCCATCGCCTCCAGCCAGCGATCGAGGAGGTGCTCTACCCGGCGATGGAGGATTTCCAGCTCGACCTCATCATCGGCGAAGGACCGGCCGCGCGCAGCGTTCGCATCGATCTCAATCCGTTCACCCTGGTTGGTGCGACCACCCGCGCCGGCCTCCTGGCGAGCCCTTTACGGGACCGCTTCGGCATTCCGCTCCGCTTGAGCTTCTATTCACCCGCGGAACTGAGAACGATCCTGACGCGCGGCGCGGTCCGTCTTGGGCTGGCCCTGACCGCCGACGGCGCCGCTGAAATCGCCTCCCGCTCGCGCGGAACGCCCCGGATCGCGGGCCGCCTGTTGCGCCGCGTGCGCGATTTCGCCGCCGTCGCCGGCCACTCGCCGGTTGACCGCGAGACCGCCGACGCAGCCCTCAACCGGCTGGAAGTGGACCGGCTGGGCCTGGACGCGATGGATCGCCGCTATCTCGCCCGGATCGCCGAGCATCACGGGGGCGGACCCGTCGGGGTCGAGACCCTGGCCGCCGCGCTCGCCGAGGCGCGGGACACGATCGAGGACGTGGTCGAGCCCTACCTGATCCAGGAAGGTCTCGTGCTTCGCACCAGCCGCGGTCGGGTGCTCGGCGAGCCGGCCTGGCGCCATCTCGGGATGCCGCCGCCGGCACCCCTCCTGCCGTTCGACCTCCTCGGTGAGAACGGGTGAGCGATCACCGCTTTTCCTGCCGCGTCTATTTCGAGGACACTGACGCCGGCGGCCTCGTCTATCACGCGAGTTACGTCCGGTTCGCGGAGCGTGCCCGGACGGAAGCCCTGCGCGATCTCGGGATCCCGCATGCGACCCTGATCGACGAATTCGGTCTGATCTTCGTGGTGCGCCGCATCAAATTGGACTATTTGCGTCCCGCCCGACTCGACGACGTGCTGGAGGTCAGCACCAAGGTCCTGGGGCTCGGAGCGAGTCGGATCGACCTTTCGCAGGTCATCCTGCGGAAGAGCGAGACGGTGGCCGAGGCCGAGGTGATGCTTGCCTGTGTGCGGCAAAGAGATGGCAGGCCTGCCAGGATCCCGCCGCGATGGCGTGATGCCCTGGAAATGCTTACCGCGGCGAAGGATTGAGGGCAGAGGCCGATCAGCCGCGATCGGAAGTAGCGAGGGAGTGGTTTAGGTGAATGAGGCCGTCAACGCCGTCCATCTTGGATCGGTCGGAGTCAACCTTTCGATCTGGGGCCTGTTCGTCGAGGCGGATCTCGTCGTCAAGCTCGTGATCCTCGGACTGCTCGCCGCCAGCATCTGGGTCTGGGCCGTGGTGTTCGAGAAGTGGAGCACTCTGCGCAAGGTCAATCGATTCGCCGACGCGTTCGAAAATCGCTTCTGGTCCGGGGGCAGCCTCGATGAGCTCTATGACGAGGAAGGCGCGAACCCGACGCATCCGATGGCCGCGCTGTTCAGCGCCGCACTCGGCGAATGGCGCCGTACGGCGCGGGTCGTCGGGGCCGACATCAGCCGGTCCGGGGTCAAAGAGCGGGTGGACCGGGCGATGATCGTGATCTCCCAACGCGAGATGGACCGGCTGGAGCGCTGGATGACGTTCCTCGCCTCGGTGGGCGCGACCGCGCCTTTCGTCGGCCTGTTCGGCACCGTCTGGGGGATCATGGCCAGCTTCTCGGCGATCGCCGCCCTGCACAACACGAATCTCGCGGTGGTGGCCCCTGGCATCGCCCAGGCGCTGTTCGCCACCGCCATGGGCCTCTTTGCGGCGATCCCGGCCGTGCTTGCATACAATAAGGTCTCCACCGATCTCGCCCGCTTCGCCGGCCGGCTCGAAGCCTTTTCGGCCGAGTTCGGCGCCATCCTCTCGCGCCAGACCGAGGAGCACGCCTGAGCATGGCCGCGCCCCTTTCGGCCCGGCCCAACGGACGCCGAGGCCGCTATCGCCCGCTCGCCGACATCAATGTCACGCCGCTGGTCGACGTCATGCTTGTACTTCTGATCATTTTCATGGTGACCGCGCCGCTGCTGACATCGGGCATCACCGTCGATCTCCCGAAGGCCAACGCCGCGCCGCTCAACCAGGACGCGACGCCGATCACCCTTTCGATCGACGCGGCCGGCCAGATCTTCGTGGCCGATACGCAGATCCCGCTCGATGAGCTGGTGCCGAAGCTGCGCGCCATCGCCCAAAATAATCCCGAGCGGCGGATCTTCGTGCGCGGCGATCGGCGTCTCCCGTACGGCCGGATCATGCAGGTCATGGCCCTGATCACTGACGGCGGCTTCACCAAGGTGGCGCTGCTCGCCGAAGACACGACGCCGTTGCGGCGCACCAATCCGAAAGACGCGGGCCCTCAAGGCTGAGGAGCCTGATCGCGACCGGCCAAGCTTCGACATGACCCCTGAACTCAGGCGCGGCGCTGCCTTCTCCGCTGCCCTGCACATCATCGTCGCCTTGGTCGTGCTGCTGGCCGTAAGCCCTTCCCTGCCTCCGGAGGCACCATCCGAGTTCGCGGTCACCATGGACTTCACGGGCCCGGCGCCCAAGGCGCCTGCTCCCTCGCCGACGCCGGCTCCTGCTCCGGCTCCGAACCTGATCAAAAAGCCGCCGGTGCACCAGCCTCCGAAGCCCACGCCTCCGGAGCCGCCACCACCGCCGCCGCCGCCACCGCCGGCACCGACCCCGGCCGAGCCGGCGCCGCCGCCTCCCAAGCCGGTCCCACCGGTGCCGCCAGCCATCGCACCGACCCCGATCCCGACACCGGTGCCGCCACCCACGCCCCACCCGCCGACGCCTGCGCCGCCGAAACCGGCCCCGACGCCGCCGCAAAAGCCGCTCCCGCTGCCACCGCCGCCGGCGCCCCCTCCGCCCGCTCCGCCGAGCCCGACCCACCTTTCAGAGGCAACCACCAACAGCGCGGCAGCCAGCACCGCCCTCGAAGCGACGCTTGAAAAGCTGCGCTCACTGGAGCGCCAGACCCAGCCGCCCAAGGCACTGCCGAACCCGCAAGCCGGAGGCGCGCCGACCCCCGGTGGCGTGCCTGAGAGCAATGACACCGCGGCACTTAGCGCGGCAGAACGTGGCCGGATCGGCGCTTATGTGCGTCGTTGCTGGACTTACGATCCCGGCGCCAAAGACGTGCAGCAATTCCAGGTTCTGCTCGAAATCACGACCGACGCTGCCGGCGTCGTCCGCATCGCCAAGGTCGCGCCCGGCGACCTGGGGCGCGTCGACGCCAACCCGGAACTGCGCGCCTTCGCCGAGCGTGCGGTCAATGCGGTGCTCGACCCGCGCTGTGCAGATCTGCCTCTACCTGCCGGCATGATGGGCCGCAATCAGCACCTGGTGTTCAGGTTCCGGCCATGACCGGCAGGTTTCCAGCAGCGCAGCGGTTGGCAGGCATGCCTTGCCGGAGTTTCATCGCCGCGCAAGGCGATTCCCGATCGCTCTCACTTGCTTCGATCGCACCGGAATCCTTTCTTGCGCTGAGTGTGCCCTTCGGATCTCCGTGCCGACCGATCGACGACGATCAGCGTTGTTAAAGACGTGCCTGGCCGCACAGGGAGCAAGGCTGGTTGGATTCAAAGACAGGAAGGATGAGTCTCGAGATGCAGAACTCACGGTTTGGCCGCCGCACGCTGCTCGCCGGTTCGGCAGCGTTTCTGATGACGCCGGTCGTGGCCTCGTCGCAATCAGCCCCGGCCGCAGGTGGCGCCACCGGCAGTGGTCAAAGCGCGGTGATCGACGTCAACCGTGCCCAAGTCGAGCCGATCCCGATTGCCATTCCGGTGTTCGCTTCCGACGGCAACAAAGCGGGGGAACTGGCGAGCGGCATTGCCGGGGTGATTACCAACGATCTTGGCGGTTGCGGATTGTTCCGCCCGCTCGATCCATCCT
>JBOHMK010000050.1:0-6511 GCA_050730115.1 Acetobacteraceae bacterium | reverse complement strand
GATCTCGCCAGCCTGGGTTGATGCGCGTGATGAGGGGGCGCCTATCCTGGCGGGGCCGATCACCGGGTCGCGATTGACGTTCAGGAGAGAGGCCCTCACCCTCTCCTCCCCCAGACGGTATGATATGGGTTGGCGGATGAGCGAGACGATTGACATCAGGGCGGGGGAAGAAAGCGACGTCGCGACGATTGCCGCGATCTACGCCCATCATGTCAGAACCGGCACCGCATCATTCGAGACCGAGCCACCGGACGAAGAAGAGATGCGGAGGAGGAGAAAGGAGATAGTGGGGAGAGGATACCCATATCTGGTGGCGGTGGACGGCATGCTTCTGGGCTATGCCTATGCGGGGCCATACCGGGTGCGGCCGGCCTACCGCGATACGGTCGAGAACTCGGTTTATGTCCGACCTGATGCGATGCGGCGGGGAGTGGGACGGATGCTGCTCGAACGGCTGGTCGAGGAGTGCACCCAAAGAGGATTCAGGCAAATGGTCGCGATCGTCGGGGATGCGAACAATCTGGCCTCGATCCGGCTGCACGAACGGGCGGGATTCCGACATGTCGGCGTGCTCCAGGCGGTCGGATGGAAGCACGGCAGGTGGCTCGATACAGTTCTGCTGCAGCGCGCGCTCGGGGACGGCTGCGGGCGGGCACCTTCAGAGTGAGCGCGGAGGTTTGGCCTCGAAACGATAGGGGCTCGCGGAAGTGGTCAACGGGTCGAGTGCCAGGCGATGCTCGAGCGGGGGAAAGGCGCGGCTCCGGCAATCGGGACGCTCACATAGCCGGCAAGAAAGCCCGATCCCGACCCGGGCCGCCGCAAGATCGAGACCATCCGCATAGACGACCTCGGCCGCATGCGCGAGACCGCAGCCCATGGCGATGACATGGGTCGGGCGCGGCTCGCCCCAGCGGGACGGCGGTGCATCGATGCTGCGGGCGAAGCAGAGGAAGGCGGTGCCGTCGGTCAGTTCGGAAATCTGCACCTCGATCGCGCCCGGGCGAGCGAAGGCAGTGTGCACGACCCAGCGCGGGCAGGAACCACCATAGCGGGGAAAAGGAAAACCGGCAGCCGAGAAGCGCTTCGAAACGTTGCCGGCGGGATCGACACGAAGAAAGAAGAACGGGATGCCGCGCGCTCCGGGACGCTGCAACGAAGAAAGCCGCTGGCAGGCCTGTTCGTAGGAAACGCCGAAACGCGCCGCAAGCTCGGAGATGTTGTGGCGGAGTGCCTGCGCGCTCTCGAGGAACGGCGCGTAGGGCATGAGCAGAGAGGCGGCGGTGTAGTTGAGAAGGCCGATCCGGATCAGCATCGCCGCCTCCGGCGTCGAAGGGGCGGCCTCGCCGACGGCGGCATCGACGACCTTACGGGCTTCGAGCAGGGCGAGCTGGAAGGCCATCTGGAAGCCGCGGCTCTCCCGCGGCAGCGATTCGGAAAGGGCAAGGCTGCGGGCCCTCGGATCATAGCGGCGCAACGCCTGGGTGAGCGGGGCGACGGTGACGGTGAGGCCATGGACGCGACGAAGCCGCTCGGCAATCGCGTGGTTCATTTCGTGCGGCGAGGCCCGGAGCGAGGCGGCAATCGTTTCGGCGACAGCTTCGAGAGCCGGAAAATGGTTGGAATTTGCATCAAAAAAGTCGCGCGCTTCTTCGGTCGGCAAGAGAATGCGCCGCCCCGAGGGGAGTGCGATGCCGCCGGCATCCTCGCGCGCGACGCGGAACGCGCGGTAGAGGGCGAGGACGGCGCGGGCTGCGCCCGGGGCGGCAGATAGCGCCGCCACCTCTTCGTCGGGCACCGGGTCGGTTCCGAGCAGCGGATCGGCAAAGACTTCGCGTATGCCCACTTCGCGCGCCCGCTCCTCGGCTCCCGAAAGGGCGGCCAGATCCACTTCGAGAATCCCGGCGAGCTTGATCAAGAGCGAGGCGGTGACGCCGCGCTGATCATGCTCGATCAGGTTGAGATAGCTCGCGGAGATGCCAAGCCGGGCGGCAAGGTCCTGCTGGGTGAGCGCGCGGGCAGTGCGCAGGCGGCGGACAGTGCGGCCGATCAGAGCGCGGGCCATTTTTACAACCTTTACGGATTTGTTGCCATGCCGGTGAAAGCTTTTTCCGGTTTCCATGCGAATCGCCGATTTATGGGTGGCTTTCGCACTTGCGTTGTCAATTATTAACCCAGCCTGCATCAGGCAAGGAGATTCCCATGGACCAGATTTTCAGCCCCCGCTGCATGCCCGCGCGCGCCCCTGACGGGGTTTCGGGCGGAGGCGGCCCGCGCGGAGAGATCCCGGGGCAGGCGGGCCGGGATGGGGGCGAGGCGATCCGCCGCGATTACGGGCCCGAAGAGGTCGCACGGCTGGCCGGCTCGTTCCGCATCCGGCACACGCTTGCCGAGATCGGGGCGGCGCGGCTCCGCCAACTCCTGAAGACCGAGGCGTTCGTCGCCAGCCTCGGCGCGCTTACCGGCAACCAGGCGCTGCAGCAGGTGAAGGCGGGACTCAAGGCGAACTATCTCTCCGGCTGGCAGGTGGCGGCGGACGCCAACACGGCCGGGGCGATGTATCCGGACCAGTCGCTCTATCCGGTCGATTCGGTGCCGAACGTGGTGCAACGGATCAATTCGGCGCTCAGGCGCGCCGATCAGATCGCGATCGCCGAAGGCAAAGGGGACGGGAGGTACTGGATGGCACCGATCGTCGCCGACGCGGAGGCCGGGTTCGGCGGGCCGCTCAATGCCTACGAGCTGATGCGGGCGATGATCGAGGCCGGCGCGGCCGGGGTGCATTTCGAGGATCAGCTCGCCAGCGAAAAGAAGTGCGGGCATCTCGGCGGCAAGGTGCTGGTGCCGATCGCCCAGCATATCAGGACGCTGAACGCGGCGAGGCTGGCAGCGGACGTGGAGGATGTGGCGACGGTGCTGTTCTGCCGCACCGATGCCTATTCGGCCGAGTTGCTGACCAGTGACATCGACGAACGCGACCGACCGTTCATTACCGGCGAGCGGACGGCCGAGGGATTTTTCCGCATCCGGCGCGGCCTCGGGGTTGAGTACGCGATTGCCCGCAGCCTCGCCTACGCCCCCTATGCGGATCTCTTGTGGTGGGAGACGAGCGAGCCGGACATTGCGGATGCGGAGCGGTTTGCCGAGGCGATCCACCGGCAGTTCCCGGGCAAGCTGCTCGCCTACAACTGCTCGCCGAGCTTCAACTGGACGAAGCGGCTCCCGGCCGAGGGGATTGCGAGCTTCCAGCGCGACCTCGCCGCCATGGGATATCGTTTCCAGTTCGTGACGCTGGCCGGCTTTCACGCCCTCAATCATTCGATGTTCGAGCTGGCGCGCGATTATCGCGAACGCGGTATGGCGGCATATGCGGAGCTGCAGCAGGCGGAGTTCGCCCTCGAGGCGGCGGGCTACACGGCGACACGGCATCAGCGCGAAGTGGGGGTCGGGTACTTCGATGCAGTGGCGATGGCGATTTCCGGCGGCCGGAGTGCGACGACGGCGCTCGCCGGGAGCTCGGAGCGGGCGCAATTCGAGCCGGCGCCGGAGACGATCCGGCAGGCGGCGGACCATGCCGCGGACTATGACGAGGGGCTGGTGCACGGCCACGCCTGGGCGGTGGGCGGGGGCTGACGGATCGGCGACTGGAGTCCGCTCCGTCGATCGCACGGAGCGGACTCCAGGAGTTTGCTGAAAAACCGAGGCAAGGGCTCCGCCCTTGACCCGCCCAATGGGATCTCGGGGACCTGAGGCCCCAGACCCCCGAACTGCAAAAGATGGGATTCAAAGGCGTGCCTTTGGCCGCATGCGGGGCAATGCCCCGCGTACTTGCCTGGCGGAAGCCGCGACAGCGGTGGAGGCACGATTGACGGGGCAGCTCGGGGCGCGGGAGAGTGAGGTTTGAGAAGCGACAAGGAAGGACCGATGCCCGCCGCTTCACCGCGCGGAGCGTCGAGCTTTCTGGCGGCCTGAGAAGGAGCGCAGCATGCAACTCGAGGCGATCGCAATCGGGCATCATCCGCCGGACGACGTGAATGTAGTGATCGAAGTGCCGATCGGCGGCGAGCCGATCAAGTATGAAATGGACAAGCTGGCCGGCGTCCTGGTGGTGGACCGGTTTCTCTACACGCCGATGCGTTATCCCGGGAATTACGGGTTCATCCCGCACACGCTCTCTGAAGACGGCGATCCGATCGACGTGCTGGTGGCGAATACGCGGCCGATTGCGCATGGCGCGGTGATCAATGTCCGTCCGGTGGGTGTGCTGCAGATGACGGACGAGAACGGGCCGGATGAAAAGATCATTGCGGTGCCGACGCCGAAGCTCACGCACCGCTACATGCATGTGGCGGAGATCACGGATCTGCCGGAGATCACGCGCGACCAGATCCGGCATTTCTTCGAGCACTATAAGGATCTCGAAGAAGGGAAGTGGGTGAAGGTGGGGGGTTGGGGCAACGCCCAGGAAGCGCGGCGGATGATCACCGAGGCGATGGCGCGGGCGGCGGGCTAGCATAGGGAATCGTTCATGCGTGATCCGCGAGGCGATCAACGCGGTTGAACACCACCTGCCCCGCCTCACCCAACCTTCTCCGCCCCAAAAGGGGCGGAGAAGGCCTTCATAACTCGTCGTTGCGACGGATGCATAAATCCCGTAGTCCAACAGGGGAGGTGGGATTTTTCTTGCTCGTTTGAGTGAGTCATGCACGAGTGAAAGCGGGTACCAGGTGTCCGGATCAGGGGTGGATCAACTGGCTCACGCCGTCCCACAGGATCTGGATTCCGATGCAGAGCATGATGAAGGCGGAAAGCTGGGTCAGTACGGTGGTGCCACGCTCCCCGAGCACGCGGCCGATGCGCTCGGCGGAACGATAGCAGGCGAAGATGGTGACCGAGATCGCGATCAGGCCGGCGACCGCGCCGAGTGCAGGCAGGAGCAGGGCGCCGAGATAATGCGGCCCGTGCGGCCGCTGGCTGCCGAGCGTGATCGCAACCGAGATCGACCCGGGGCCGACGGTGAGCGGCATGGTGAGCGGATAGAAGGCGTCCGGGTTGCTGACGCCGGACGTTGCGGCTTTGCCGCCATCGACATGGCCGCCGCCTTGCAGCAGGGTCCAGCCGAACGCGCTGACCACGAGGCCGCCAGCGATTCTGACGACCGGCAAGGTGATGCCGAAGAATTCCAGCACCGCGGCACCGAAGAACAGCGAGCCGAGCAACAGAGCGAGGCTGTTGATGGCGACCCACCGGGCGAGCACGTGGCGTTCCGCATCGGTGAAGCGGCGGGTTGCGCCGAGGAAGAGCGGCGCGCCCCCGACCGGATTCACCACCGGAAACAGGCCGGCATAGATGAGCAGGAACGCATTGACGACGGGACTCATGGTGGTGCGGCAGTATGATCGTTGAGGGTGCCGAGTTCCAGACGGCGGCAGCGCGCCTGAGGGCGGCCGGGATCGAGGAGCCGGAGCGCGAGGCGCGGCTGTTACTGGCGCATGCGCTGGGCCGGCCGGCGGATTCGCTGATCGGCCGGAATGTTCCGGTGCCGGCCGGGTTCGGCGCACTCATCGCGCGGCGGGAGAGGCACGAGCCGCTGGCGCTGATCGTCGGGCGGGGCGAATTCTGGAGCCTGACGCTCGCCGTGTCGCCGGCGACGCTCATTCCGCGGCCGGAGAGCGAGACCCTGATCGCCTCAGCGCTGGCGGCGTTCCCGGAGCGGCGGGAGGTGCACCGGATCCTTGATCTCGGCACCGGTACGGGCGCGCTTCTGCTGGCGCTTCTGAGCGAGTTTCCGGAGGCGTTCGGGGTGGGGATCGACCAGGTGGAAGCGGCGGCGGCGCTGGCGGCGGCCAATGCGCGGACACTCGGGCTCGGCGGGCGGGCGGCGTTCTTCACCGGGGACTGGGCGGGAGCGGTCGGCGGGCGCTTCGACCTGGTGGTCGCCAACCCGCCCTATGTCGAGCGGGAGGCGATCGGCGAACTGATGCCGGAAGTGGCGCTCTACGAGCCGCGGAGTGCGCTCGACGGTGGCCCGGACGGGTTCCAGGGCTATCGCGGGATCTTCCCGGAGCTACCCCGGCTGTTGGCGGCGAGCGGGGTCGGGATTGTCGAAATCGGCGCCGGGGCGGCCTCAGCGGTGCTCACGCTGGCGCGGCAGGCAGGGCTTGAGGTGCTTGAGGTCAGGGCCGATCTATCGGGTATTCCGCGGGCGCTTCGGCTCTCCGTCGCCGTCACAAAAAAACCGTTTGGCGCCGGAGGATAGGGCGGCTAGCTTACGCCCCTGTGAAGGACCGCACCCACCACGGGCCGTTGGGGCGTGGTCCGGGGGACTGAGCCCGGGGCCGGACAACAGGTGCCGCGTGCTCGGTTGCCGATCTCCGCAGCGGAGCGGGGTGAGGAAGCCAGACGTGAAGGATCTGTAGTGGCCGGCTGATGAGCCGGCGCTCGGGCAGCGGGCGGTGCCGCCGGGGGTGGGCCGTGAGCAGAAAGGCGCAAGTCGGACATGAACATCAAGCGG
>JBOHMK010000049.1:0-3639 GCA_050730115.1 Acetobacteraceae bacterium | reverse complement strand
GATCGAGGAAAAAATAGCCGAGATTGTTGTGCGCGAGTGCTGATTTCGGATCGAGCGCGATCGCCGTCCGGTATTCCTTCGCGGCCTCCTCGGCCAGCCCTTCCTCGAACAGGGCAAGTCCGAGACCGTTGTGCGGCAGCGCCCATTTCGGGCTGAGCGCGATGGCCGCGCGGAATTCCTTGGCCGCCTGAGCAGGCCTGCGCTGAGCCAGGAGAACGTTGCCGAGCCCGTTATGTGGCAACGCCGATCCTGGGTCGAGCGCAATTGACACGCGGTATTCTGCCGCCGCCGCGTCACGCTTGCCCTCGTCAAAGAGAACATTGCCAAGACCATTGCGAGGCAGGGCAAATCTCGGATCGAGCGTAATCGCCCTCCGGTATTCCGCCGCCGCGGTGTCACGCTTGCCCTGATCGCGGAGAACATTGCCGAGCCCGTTGTGCGGCAGCGCGGACTTCGCATCGAGCGCCATCGCGGCCCGGTATTGCGCTGCCGCGGCCTCGAACTTTCCCTCCTCATGCAGAACATTGCCGAGCCCGTTGTGCGGGTCTGCGAAGCTCCGGTCGAGCTTCGCCGCCGCCATGTACTCCGTGGCCGCCGCCTGCAGTTGCCCCTGATCGTAGAGTACATTGCCGAGGCCGTTCCGCGGATAGGCGAAGTCAGGCGCCAGCGCGATCGCCGAGCGATATTGTGCCGCCGCCGCCTCGAGCCGGCCTTGATCGAACAGCACATTGCCGAGCCCGTTCATGGGCAGCGCCGATTCGGGGTCGAGAGCGATCGCCATACGATATTGCCCGGCCGCCTCATCGAACTTTCCCTGATCGCTGAGCACATTGCCAAGGCCATCGTACGGGCTCGCGAATTTGGGATCGAGGGCGATGGCGGTACGGTATTCCTCAGCCGCCGCCTCGGGCTTTCCCTGCTCGCGAAGCACGTTGGCAAGGCCGTTGTGCGGCGCCGCCGAACTCGGATCGCGCGCGATCGCGGCGCGGTATTCCATGCCCGCCGCAACGAAGTTGCGCTCTGCGAAGAAGGTGTTGCCCAGCCCGTTGTGCGGCGGCGCGGACTTCGGGTCGAGGGTCATCGCTTCGCGATATTCCCGGGCCGCTGCATCGAGCTTTCCCTGGTCACGAAGAACATCACCGAGATTGTTGTGGACCGGGGAGCGATTGCGATCGAGCGCGATCGCCGCGCGATAGGCCGTGGCCGCTGCATCGAGCTTGCCTCCCGCGAGCAAAGCGTTGCCGAGATTCTGCAGCGGCGCGGCGGATTTGGGCCGAAGCCCGCTCGCCGTCCGGAACTCGGCGGCCGCCTGCTCGAGCCGGCCTTGTCCCGCAAGCGCAATGCCGAGCATCTCGTGCGCATCGGATGAGGTGCGATCGAGCGCGGTCGCTTTGCCGAATTGCGCTGCGGCGTCGGCAAATCGACGCTGTTGCAGAAGCGCTTCGCCCAGGTTGTAGTGTGCGCTTGCGGATCCGGGATCGAGCGTTGCCGCCGCACGATACTCCCGCGCCGCCTGATCGGACTTTCCCTGGCGCCAGTAACGGGTGCCGAGATCGCTGTGCAGCGTCGCCCCGAGTGCGGGAAAACTCGCATCGATCACGCTCTCGGCCGCGCGCTCGAGAAGCTTGTCGAGATCCCCCGCATTGCCGGCCGCACTGTCGTCAAAGATGACGCGTCCGTTCTCGCGCAGGACCAGGTAAAGTCGTGTGCGGTTACCGGTGAGCTCTCCGGAAACCGTCGCCTGGCGTCCGATCCCGAGTCCGTTTTTGATCGCGAGTGCGATCGATTCGACCGATACTCCGGCGCCCGCGAGAATGACGGCCGGAACCTCCGCCGGCCGCGCCACGTTGGAGAGTGGCCCTTGGGTTGCGAATATGAAGAGATCGCCGGCTTTTGTGGTACCGATCACAGACGGCCCGATCACAGACGGCCCGATCACAGACGACCCAAGCACAGACGAAGAGTACGCGCCCTCTCCAACCGCGCCCTTTGGCGCCGCCGCGGCAGGCGGGACGGGAGCCAGAGCCCGATTGATCGCATCGTGAAGCCGGCGAGCGGCAATCGCCGGTCCATAGCCCTCCTCGGCGAGCATCGGCGGGACCGAAATCGGTTCGACGGCAATCGCGCGCCTGAAGATCTGCTGCGCCAGCAGGATCACGAAAGCCAGGATCGCCAGCGGGATCGCGACATTCAGAACAATATTGAGGGCGTTCTGCCAGAGCGGCGTGGGCAGGCGTCCCAGAGCTGGCGCAAGGCGAGGCCCGGCGGCGCCGATCTCGTTGTTCGCAGATGCCGAAGCGGGCGAGTCGTGCCTGCTCGCGTGCTCCGCATCGGCAGGCACGATTCCCCGATCCGCCGGATCCGTCACTGCCCTTACTCTCGCGCTGCTCGGCGCGCGCACACTTTAGCCGCGTCACCGTCGAGGGGCCAAGGGACGAACATGGCACCACCAACGGCGTCGGCCGTGCCGGGATGGTCAGCGTTTCGGCGTTCCGGAACCTGACGCGCTGCCCGGACCCGTGCTCGCCTCTGCCGAAGATTCGGCACTGGCGGTGCAGGCGCCACCCGCCTGCTCGGCGCGTTTGTGCGCGCTCTTCCGCACGACCTGGTCCCCAACCCGGGCCTCGGCTTCCGCAGACGACTCTGCGGTGCAGGTACCCTCGCCTGCACTCGACGCCGATCCTGAGGCGCGGGCGGAGGCGCTCGCCGAAGCCGACGCCCGGCTCTGACCACCCGCCGCGGACGAAGCTCCGCCGCTCAGCGTGCCGCTCGCTGCAACCGTCATCAGCCGGGCGCCGCCAACCCCGGGCCATTCTGCCCTCGCGTGATGGCTCGCCGCGAGCATAAGCGCGCCGAGAAGAACCACACCAATGCCGCCGAAATCCGCTTCAAGCATCCCATCCTCCCGCCACCGAATGATGCCGTGCGAGGCTTCGTACCGGCGGAGGTGGCCGTTGCGCGCATGATTGCAAGCACCAACCACGCGCGCCAATGCAGAGGTCAGAGGGCCTCTCTGCCGGACAACACGAAGCGCGATCGTCTCAGGTAACCTACGGTTGAGACAGAGCGATGGGTCACAGCGAAAGAGATGCATCGTCCAGTTCGCATGCGGCACAAGTGCCAATCGTGAGCGAGCTCTCCTCCGGAAAGATTTCTCGCGGCGCAGATCTTTTTTCGGTCACGAAACCCGCGACCCCGCCTCGGGATTGTTCGGCGATGGCGTGATCGGAAAACCACGCGCTCAAAAACAATACGCGCTGCCTGCAAAGATTGCTGGTCTTTGCCCAGCGGTCGCCATAATCTGGAGTCAACGAGAGCAGGTCTCGCGAGAGACTGTCGTTCGCAATGAAACGTAAGCGGAGCTGGGCGCACCGGGCCAGGTGAGTTGGCCGCGCACTCCGGGGGCGGGCCGACCGGTCATCCATCGTCGCTCCGTGCCGGAACGGAAACCGTTACGCGGTGTGACTCAAAAGGAGCGACTGATCCATGCGTATCTCCCGACACCGGATCATTCTGCTGGCTACGATCAGTGGCATCGCCATGGCCGCAGCGAGCATTCCCCTGACGGTGCAGCTCGCGCAGCCTGGTGTGCACATCTCGAAGGCCTTCGCCAAAGGCGGCAACGGCGGCGGTAACGGC
>JBOHMK010000048.1:0-10180 GCA_050730115.1 Acetobacteraceae bacterium | reverse complement strand
GTTCCCTGGCGGCCCGCCGCAAGGCCGCCAGCAAACGCACCGATGATGGACCGCCGGTGCACAGCTTCCACTCCTTGCTCAGCGAGCTCGCCATCTTCACCCGCAACATCATGGCTCTCCCCTGCGCTCCCAAGGACCACTTCCTGCTCGATCCGCAACCCACGCCCGTCCAGGCCCGCAGCTTCGAACTGCTCGGCGTCCCCCCACGCCCGTAGGCAGGAAATCACCTCGCCAACCCGCGTCATCAGCGCAGGGTCGGCCGGTTACGTCGCGCCAACACGGCAGCTTCGGATTAGACCGTCGACCCCGCCATCCCGGCCAGCTTGAGACCAGGGATGAGCAATTCACGGTGCCTGGCGTCACGGAACTGAACGGCGCTTGGAACCGGACAAGCGTCCGCCGTCTGGAGTCGCCTCGCGACCGCTTCGGACTCGCGGACGTGGCCCAGATGCGCGTGACAGGATGCAAGGACGCAATACGGAGTTGCCCAGTGCGGGAACTCGTAAATCACCGGGCGGAGAATTGATACCGCTTCGTCGAAGCGGCCGATGAACAGGTGAGCGAAGCCAATTCCACCGAAGTTGCGTCGTCCGACGCGGTCGCGCGGATTCAGTCGTAGTGACGTCTCGAAGCATTCGATCGCCTGCTCCGGCTGCCCGGCATACAACCGGGCAAAGCCACACATATACCAGCCTTTGGCGAAGCTGGGATTGAGCCGCAAGGCGTCATCAATCAACGCGGTGGCAACATCGGTATCCTGGCCAAAGTACGCCAGTACGAACGCTGAAATCGCCACGGGCTCGGCATCGCTTGAAACCCTGAGTGCCGCCCGGGCCAAGCTGATCGCCTTGCGCCGATTTAACCGGCGGTCCTCGGCCCAGCCGTTCACGTCCAGAATCTGCCGGCAGTTTGCGGCGTCTGCCAATCCCCAACCGTAGTTCGGATCGAGTGTGATCGCGCGTTCGAGCAGGCCGAGCGACCGCAGCACCCGTTCCCTCCCGGCGGAGAATATGGGTTGAGCCCGCAGACGAAGATCGTACGGTGCGGCCTTCAGGTTTGCAGCGGCAGCGCAGCGGCCCGCCTCGGCCGCCAGCACGCTCCGTTCAACGCTGCACGCCATGATCGATGCGATTTGGTGTTGCAGTCCCATGCGGTCTTCCAGCAAGCCATCGCAGTGACCCGCCCAGAGGACCGCTCGGCCGGTCGCGTCCATAAGGCGAGCGGTAACCCGTACCTGCCTCCCTTCGCGGCGGACGGCGCCGTGCACGACGTAACGGCCCGGGGGCTCGGATCCCACCGGCGTTACCGCCAGCTCGTCGCCGCCGAAAGAGGGATTCGACACTGGCGAGGCGACGGACAGCCAACCAAAGTGAGCCAATGCTGTGATGAAATCCTCGACGAGGCCGTCCGCAAACCATCGCTCTTCCACATCACCGCTGATAGTGGTGAAAGGACATATCGCAACCGGGGGCCGCCCCGCCAACCCCGCGGCTGATCCCCTTGGCTTGATGCCCGCAGTGGCTTCGGATTCAACTGCCTCCTGAATTGTCGCCGCTTCCGTAACCTCGCCGACGAAGCGCATTCCCTTCCGGCGTAGCGTACGAACGAGGCGCTGTTCCTTGCCGTTGTCGCCAATTGCCCGGCGCACCGCATTGACCCGGGTGGTCAAAGCCGCATCCGAAACGATCCGTCCGTTCCAAATTGCCTGGAACAGCTCGTCCTTGCCGACCACCCGAGCGCGGTGGCGTAGCAGGTAGGCGAGCAGGTCGAAGGCCAGGGGTTCAAGCGGGACCAGCTCGGCACCCCGCCGCAGCTCACGCCGCTCGAGATCGAGCATGTGCCCATCGAATGCAAGAGCCATTCCGCGGCTCTCCGGATCCGTCTGGCGGACGATCCTTCCTTGTCCAGAAGGTATCATTATCGTAAGGAAAAAGGAAGGCAATCGTAAAGTTGCTCAATCGGGGCGCGCGCATAATCACAATCCGGTGCGGAAGTTCGGGCGCAGCCGCCGATATCTGCTCGCCGGCCCGGTCAGCCGCCCGTGGAGAGGACTACGCCAATGGCACGCGCTGGCGCCGGGGCCGGCCGCAGCGAGGGGGTGCGAGTGCACTCACTGTCAAGGGAGCAGGTCGCTGGGGTTGCCCAGGGTCACGCGGCATAGGAGGAAATGATGACCAATGTCGGGTACCTTCGGATTTGTAACAGGGCGTTCCCTGGCCAAGGTGCACGCTCGGAGGCCGGAGCGGGTGAAGGCCATTGCCTTTGTCGCCGCGTTGCGGCGCTATTTGCGGTTGCGGTAATCGGGCTTGGCTTTCAACCGAATTTCGCCGCAGCCACCGTCGTGAATGCAGACGAGTTGAGCGTTATCGAGGGCGGCACCGGCATTTTCGACGACTCCTTTTCAAGCAACGCGACGCTGGTCGGCGGTACTGGAACAATTGTCCCGTCAGGCATCGACTTCACCGGCACAACCACCGGGGCGAACTATTTTGTCCGTGGTTCCATTCCCCAGTCCACGGCCAATAATGGTCAAGCGACCTTCAACACGGCTAACGGCGTCGTACTGAAGCAACCCGCTCCGTTTATCAGCTCGATACAGGAGACCAGCGCGTTTCTGCAAACGGGCACCTCTGCCTCCCAGCCGCTTGCGCTCACGAATTCGAAGGCGTTCAGTGTGACGGGTCTGTTTGGCCTTTCGGAACCGGCGGTCACCCTGGGAACCTATGCTCTCGTGCTTACCAACCGGTATGCGTCGAATGGCTTTCTCGGGAACGTGCTGCAACTCCGCGTGCGCGATTGTCTGGCCGGTCAAGACTTCTGCGGGACCGATACCGGCGACGTCCTGCAGTTCGACTGGCTGGATTACATTCATAACTCGGACGCACTTATCGACCAGGTTCTGCTATCGCCAGCCCAGTTGCTGGATCCTCAACTCGAATTCGGATTCACCACCACGGGCAGCGAGACCGTCTGCGGCTCGTATGCGCTTGGTAGCGGTAATCAGTTGACGACCTTCACTCCCGCCTCGTCCGGGTCGCTCGGTTGCACGACCGGCGCGACCGACGTGTTCACGCCGTCGCTGCAAACCGTACAGGCCGGCATCAACGCGTTTGATCCCGTTCCCGAGCCGTCGTCGCTGGCGCTGCTGGGCAGCGCTCTCGTCGGCCTTTTTCTTCTTGCGCGTCGCGCGAACCGCCGCGGCTTGCCGAGTTTCAAGTGAACGCGGCGGAGGCGCCGCTGGTCGCCGGGGGCGCCTGGTCCAACTCCCGCTGCTGAACCAGCAGTTCCACAAGGAGCTTGCGGCCGCCGGGCGGAACGCGGTCCTCGACGAATTGATGCAGCGGCTGCGCGAGCGAACCGTCGTCCTGTTCGCACCCGGCGATCCGAGCCGACAGCCGCTGCGTTGGGACGAACACGCGGTGATCCTGCGCGCCATTCTGGAGGGTGATGAGGAGGCAGCGGCCCGACGCGCGGCGGAGCACGTCATGCACGCCGCTTGGTGTGATGAAGCTGCCAGCGGCGGCCGAAGTCCGGACCGCGGGTGCACGGGCGCTGGTGATCGGCCGCTCGAACCTGGTCAGCCGGCCGCTGGCGGCACTTTTGACCGCGGCCGACGCCACGGTAACGCTCGGGCACTCGAAAACGCGCGATCTGCCGGCCGAATGCCGCCGCGCAGAGATCGTTGTCGCGGCCATCGGGCGGGCGTAGATGGTCCGGGGCGAATGGATCGCGGAGGGGCAGTGGTGATCGATGTCGGCATCAACCGCGCGCCGGACGGCAGGCTGGTCGGCGACGTCGCCTTCGCGGAGGCCGCGAAGGTCGCGGCGGTGATCACCCCGGTGCCTGGCGGCGTCGGGCCGATGACGATCGCGTGCCTGCTTGAGAACACGCTGGCGGCCGCCCTGGCGCGGCGCGCTTAGATCGAGATTGCCCTTGGCGGATTCGCGGAGGGAAACGCTACGGCCGTAACGTCCTGCCGCCACGCCGGCCTGCTCTCACGATCGCCCGTGCCGAAAGCCTTCTGTTCCTCATCGGTTTCCGCTCCGTCGCCGCTGCCGCGGCAGAGATCAGCCTCCCAGAAACAGGCCGCGGCTTCCCGCCGTCGCGCCGAAGATCGTTACCAGCGCCGCGATCAGCAAAATCCAGTGCAGTCGCTCCAACTTGCGAAAACTGACATCCTGGGACACCCCGGCACGGCGCAGCATCCGCCGATGCAGGAAGAACGGCTCGACTACGAAAAGAAGAGCCGCGAACGCCAGCCAGACGGCAACCATGGCGCTCATCCACCACATCGCCGGTTGCGCGAACGCGTTCCAGAGATCGAGCCGCGCAAGCATGTAGACGCCGCTCGCTCCGGCAACCAGTACGCTGCCGCGTGCCACTGGGGCAAACCGATTTTCTATTGCCCTGAAGGTTGCGCTCCGCTGGTCCGGATCCGAGACCCCTCTGAGCGCCGGCAGCAACGCCAGGGTGGCGAAACCGACCCCGCCAATCCAGATCACGATCGCGAGCACATGCAGGCCGAGTACAATCGCTACGTCTTTCATCCTTGCTTGCCCCCCGTCCGATGCGATCGACGCCCGCCGATATCGACCGGAACCTTTCCACGAAACACCCGGGACGACCACGCCGTCCAGACCGATATGGCGTTTGCTGCAATCGCGAGTGTCATGAACTCGAGCGGGGTGCGCTGCATCTGCTGACACCCGGCAGAGCGGGTGCCGATACCCACGTGAATGGTCGCGTCGGCGAGGCACGGCAGGGATGCATCGGTGAGATGGCAATCCGCAGCCGCCGGCGGATCTCTCTCCCTTTCATAAACCGAAGAGCAGAGCTGCCGTTTGTGATGCAACGGCGGTTGCCGACAAGGCCTTGGCCAAGGGCGGTACCAAGCAGTGCGAGGGAGGTTGCCTCGAACGCCAAGAGTTCCCATGTCCCGCCGGGTGCGGCGAGAGATTTGGAACGGCGCACTGGAGGTTGTTGTGGAACAGCGGCTCAACTGCGGGAAAGTAGCTCCGGACGGCGTGGCAGCCTTCGACGACTTGCAGGTCTATGTCGATCGGTGTGGCCTCGAGCATTCGCTGCTCGAGCTCGTCAAGACACGTGCATCCCAGATCAACGGGTGCGCCCATTGCCTCGACATGCATACCAAAGATGCACGCGCCGCCGGTGAAACCGAACAGCGGCTCTACGTGCTTGCAGCGTGGCGCGAGGCGCCGTTCTACACGCCACGGGAACGGGCAGCGCTGGCCTGGACCGAGGCCGTGACCGGCATTTCGGCCGGCTCGATTGAGGATGCCTTGTACCAGGACGTCCGTCGGCACTTCAGCGAAAAGGAAATCGTGGACCTGACGTTCGCCATGATCGCCATCAATGGCTGGAACCGGCTGGCAATTCCGTTCCGTGCGCCCGTCGGCAGTTATCAACCGCGGCACGGCAGCGACCCGCGTCCAAAGGCAGTAGCCGCATAATTCCAGGACGGTCGCACTCCGTCTCGCCGGCTGGCACGCAGATCGCGCGACCGAAGGCACCAGCGCCGCACTGAAACAAGGTGCACTCGCTCAACCGGCGGATCAGTCCGGCAGTTTCTTCGGCCCTTGCCAATTGCGGAACCGGTCGCGTTCCCGCTCGATACCGGCCGCGACCGGCGCTCCATGCGAGGTTGCGAGTGCCTTGTAGAGATCCAAAGCGGCCTCGGCCAGGCGATCCTGCGCCCGGATGATGAATATCGGCTCGTCCGCGCCAAGTCCCGCAACATCCACTTTCCCATATTTTCCTGATACCGCCATGGCTGCCGCTCCTGATGCACCGATCCTTCACGGGCGACGCTCGTCTGTTCCCCGTGCCGTGACGCCGCTTGCTGCGCCCGCGGGCGCGAACAGAATACCGCTCGGTTTGACAACTGCATTTTGTACGCGAATGCAAGCACAAACGGCAATGCAGGATTGTGTCCGTGGCCGGTCCACCCGGCACATCCACCCCGACGTGACGACGCGCATTCGGAGTTCGGTTCGTTGGGATCGGGTGCGGCTGCCGACCAGGTGCGAGCCGAAGCGAGCGACTTCATGGTTGCAACGGCGGCTCACGGATGGGCGGCGGGCGAGCAGCAGGAGGCTAGAAATCCGTGACCCGGCCTTTGTATTGCCAATCGCCGTAGCGGGTCGGTTCGGCTCCGGGCGGACCGCCGATCTCCTTCGGAGGTTCGGAGGCTGGCGGCACCGGATCGAGCACCTCCCCGGAATGAATCGCCCGCATTCCCGAGGGGGTTTCGAGTTGGAGCGCGCCCTCAGGGCCAAGCCCGGCGAAGCAGCCGGAGACCGTTTCGTCACCGCTCAGCACGCTGAGCGTCTCGCCGGGCGTCGGCCCCAACGCGAGCCAGGCGGAGGAGATCGGAGAAAAACCCTCGCGTTCCAGGCGGGCGAGCCAGCGTTCGAGAGATGCAACGAGACCGGGGAGAAAATCAGCGGGCGCCGGGGGCGCGCCGAACGAGGCGAGCGTCTCGGCGGGATAAGGGAGGTCAGGCGGTGCCTCGGCGAGGTTGACGCCGATGCCGATGACGACCCAGTCGGCGCCGCGTTCGAGCAGGATGCCGGCGATCTTGCCGCCGGCCAGCAGCACATCGTTCGGCCATTTCAGGCGCGGGCGGAGCGACGACGGCAGGTAACCGGTGAGCGTCTCGGCGACTGCCAGCGCCGCGGCGAAGCCGAGGCAGGGCGTTTCTCGAGGCGGCGGCGCGGGCCGAACCAGGAAGGAGGCGTTGAGATTGCCGGGGAGGCTCGTCCAGGTGCGGCCATGCCGGCCTCTGCCCGCCGTCTGCCTGAGCGCGGCCACCACCGAGCCGCCCAAGGCGCCGCGCTCGGCAAGGCGGTTGAGTTCGGCATTGGTCGAATCGATGGAGTCGAGCCAGACGGTGCTCATTCAGGCGCAAGCCTGTTCAAGGATTGGCGGCCTCGGCCAGGCGGGCGCGAGCCAGCGCCGACCAGGGCGCGTTGGCTGGTGCTTTGGCGAGCGACGCGCGAAACAGTTCGGCGGCGCGAGCGTCCACCCTGCCCGCGGCGCGGGTTTCGGCTTCGGCGGCCGCGGCGGCGAGCGCCGGATCGAACTTCGTTTCCAGCGCCCGGCGCCAGGCGGCAGCGGCGGCGCTATAGTCGCCAAGATCGGCTTCGGCCCGGCCGAGCAGCAACAGGCCTTCGCGCGCCTTTGCCGATTTCGGGTCGAGTTCCTTGAGGCGGTGTTTGAGAGTGGCCACAAGTTGCTCGACTTGCAGCTTTTCCAGATGTGCCTTGGCGAGTCGCGGGGCGATCGGCGCGGCCGGCAAGCCAGGGTCGCCCCAGGGCAGGTAGAGGCCGAGGGCGGCGAGTGGAACGGCGAGCAGGATGGCGGTGAGGACGGCAGGGCGGAGGCGGCTTCGGGGTGCGAGGTCCGGGGCCGCGCCGGCGGTGAGGATACGGCGCTCGATCTCGAGGACGGCGGCCTGGTGTTCGGTAGGGCCGATGCGGCCCTCGGAGCACTCGCGGTCGACCTCGACCAGTTGGGCGCGATGAAGCGCGAGTGCGGCCGCCTGGCGGCCGCGATCGCCGCGGCCGCGCTGGAGGAACAAAAAGATCGGGGCGAGCACCGCCGCCGAGAGGATGGCGAAGAGGACCCAGAGCATCAGTGCAGGGTCATTCGACCAGAGAGGCGAGGCGGCTTTTTTCGGCCTCGGTGAGTGGCGCGGGCGGCGCCCGCTTCTTGCGCGCCAACGAGATGGCAACGCCGAGACCCGCCAGCGGTGCGAGTACAGGCATCGCCCAGAGCAGGAGAGTCAGCGGTTTGAAGGGCGGATCGAGGCGGATGAAGTCACCATAGCGGGCGGTCATCCATTGCATGATCTGATGATTGGTGCGGCCGGCGGCGACCTGCTCGCGGATGATGAGGCGGATATTGGCGGCCAGGGTCGCGCTCGATTCCTCGACGCTTTCGTTCTGGCAGACGAGGCAGCGGAGCTGGCTGCCGATGGCTTCGGCGCGGGCCTCCTCGGCGGCCGTGAGGGTGGGTGCGGCCGCCCATGCGGGGAGCGAGATGAAAAATGCCAGGAGGAGGGGGAAAAGCCGGCGCATCAGGCATATTCGTGGAGCAGGGGCACCAGAGTCCGAGCGATGACCGGAGGCGAGAGCGGGCCACCGAGATGCCAGCGGATGATGCCGCTGCGATCGACGAGGAAGCTCTCGGGCACACCGCTGATGCCCCAGGCGATGGCGGCGGCACCGTTCGGGTCGGCCCCAAGGCGGGTAAAGGGATTGCCGTCGGCGGCGAGGAAGTCGCGGAATGCAGTTTCGGAATCCGAATAGTCGATGCCCCAGATGGCGACACCCTGGTTCTTGAGCTGCATCAAAAACGGTGCCTCGGCATGGCATGGCAGGCACCAGGAGGCCAGGAAGTTGATCAGCACCGGCCGGGGCAGGTGCAGGAGATCGGCTGCGGAAAAGCCGCTGCCGGGTGGCGCGGGCCCGGTGCTGAATTCCGGCACCGGATGGCCGACCAGGAAGTTCGGAACCTTATGTGGATTGTAGCTACCCTCCTTCGCCCGCTGCAGCAACTCGGCGAAGCCGACACCGCCAACGACGACCGCGGCCAGCGGCAGCAGAAGGAGGGGCCGGCGGAGGATGGCCGCACGCTCCATCAGACGCTCGCTCACACTCGTGATGACGCGTTTGGCGATGACGCGCCTGGTGAGACCGGGACCCGGACACCGCGCCGGGTCGGGGCGCCGACGCGGAGCCGCCGATCAGCGAGCGAGAGCCCGCCGCCCGCCGCCATCACCAGGGCGCCGAGCCAGATCCACGGGGCGAGCGGATCATAACGGAGGCGAACCTCGGCGCCGCCGTCATGGACATTGCCGAGGGCAGTGTAGAGATCGACGACGAGATTGGTGCGAATGGCGGTGTCGGTCACCGAGGTCCGCTGCACCGGGAATTGCCGGTCGGCAGGGTGCAGCACGGCGATGGTGTGGCCGTTGCGGCTGGCCGCAAGCGTTGCGATCTCGGCATTGAAATCGGGGCCGGGGACACGATCGAGGGCGGCAAGCGTCCAGTGGTAGCCGGCAAAGTCCGTGCTCTGGCCCGGATGGAGGAAGACGACGCGCTGGGTCGCGAAGGTCATGCCGGAAATGCCGGCGATGGTGACGCCGAGGCCGGCGTGGGCGATGGCGGCGCCGATCGCGCCAAGGGGAACGCCTGCCAGGCGGCCGAAGCTTTCGGAGAGGCGGATGCGGAAGAGGCGGATGCGGTGCGCGATCTCGGCCAGCGCCCCGAGAATCAGCCAGGCCGATCCGGCGAAGCCGAGTGCTGCGAGCCCGTGCCAGCCGAGGGCGGCGACGATGCCGACGGCGGCGGCGGCGAGCGCCGCCCACCAGAGGCGGAGGAATGCGGGGTAAAGCTCGGCGCGCTTCCAGGAGAGGGTCGGGCCGATCGACATCGCGAGCACCAGCGGAATGGTGAGCGGGAGCACCGTCGAGTTGAAGAAGGGCGCGCCCACGGACAGCTGATCGCCGGCGAGTAGGGCCGCGAAGGGGGGATAGAGCGTGCCGGTGAAGACCACGGCGGCGATCGAGCAGAGCAGGATGTTGTTGAGCACGATCGCGCCTTCACGCGAGAGTGGGGCGAACAGGCCGGCCGGGCTCAAGGAGGGGGCGCGGAGCGCAAACAGCAGCAGGCTCGGCACCATGACGAGGCCGAGCAGGGCGAGGATGAAGACACCGCGGGTCGGCGCGACCGCAAACGAGTGCACGGAATTCAGGATGCCGGAGCGGGTGAGGAAGGTGCCGCAGAGGCTCAGCGAAAACGTGATGATCGCGAGCAGGATCGACCAGGTTTTGAGGGATTCGCGCTTCTCGACGACGATCGCCGAGTGCAGCAGCGCAGTCCCGGTGAGCCAGGGCAAGAGGGAGGAATTTTCGACCGGATCCCAGAACCAGAAGCCGCCCCAGCCGAGATCGTAATAGGCCCACCAGGAACCCAGCGTGATGCCGAGCGTAAGCGCGATCCATGCCGCCAGCATGAACGGCCGCGCGGCGCGCGCCCAATGGGCCTCGCGGTCGCCGGAAATCATCGCCGAGGCGGCGAAGGCGAACGTCACCGACAATCCGACATAGCCGACATAGAGCATGGGCGGATGGAAGGCCAAGCCCGGATCCTGCAAC
>JBOHMK010000047.1:0-4267 GCA_050730115.1 Acetobacteraceae bacterium | reverse complement strand
CCAGTCCGGCGATCAGTCCCATCCATACGCCCGGCGCGCCCCATCGGCCGTGCAGGCCGAGCCACCAGCCGAGCGGGATGCCGATGCCCCAATAGGCAATGGCCGTGGCGAGCAGCGGCGCGCGCGTATCCTTGAGCCCGCGCAAGGCGCCGTTCGCAGAAACCTGCAGGCCATCGAAGATCTGAAAGATCGCTGCCAGGTGCAGCAGCGCCACAGCGCCGCCGAGCACCGCCGGATCCCCGGTGTAAATCGCGGCCAGAAAATGCGGCACGCCGAACATCAGAGCTGCGGAGCAGGCTTGCGCGAGCACCGCAAGCGCGATGCCGGCGATGCCGGCGCGGCGTGTGGCCGCCCAATCGCCACGGCCGACTGCGTTGCCGACACGCACCGTGGTCGCGAGTGCTACGCCAAGCGGCACCATGAACGAAACCGAAGCAAGGTTGAGCGCGATCTGGTGGCTCGCCACCGCGTCATCGCCAAGGCCGCCGATCATCAGCCCGGCGAACGAGAACATGCTGACCTCCATCAGCACCGTGCCCGACATCGGCAGGCCGAGCCTGAGCAGCTCCATCAGCACCGCGGGATCGAGGCGCCGGCGCCACCGGCCCCAGGAAAGGCCCGGATAGCAGGGCGCGAAGCGGACGAAGGCCAGGTAGCCTGCGGCTTCGGCCCAGCAGACCAGCGCATTGGCGAGCCCGCTGCCGCGCGCGCCGAGGCCAGTGAGGCCGAAGGCGCCATACATCAGCACGTAACCGAGCGGGGTGAGGAGAGCGAGCCCGGCAAGGCCGAAGACCATCGTCGGCCAGGTCACACCGAGGCCCTCCGAAAGGCCGCGAGCGGCGAAATAGAGGCCGAGCGCGGGCGCACCGAAGCTGATCGCGTGCAGAAACGCATCGGTGTTTCGCGAGAGCTCCGGCTCCAGGCCGAGCGCCCCGACCAGGAGCGGGCCACCCCAGCCGACCACCGCCCAGGCGATCAGGCCGGCTCCGGCCGCCAGGACCAGCGCATGACGAAACACGACTACGGCCGCGTGGCGCCGGCCCGCGCCATCCAGTTCGGCGATGGTCGGCGGCACCGCCATCATCAGGCCGGAGAGCGCGATCAGGGCAAACGACCAGATGCTGGCACCAACCGCGACCGCGCCGAGAACGCGCGCGCCGAGATGGCCCGCCAACACCACGTCCACCACGTTGCCCGCGATCAGGCAAAGCTGACCGCCGATCAGCGGGCCGGCGAGCCGGATGGTCGCGCGCAACTCACGCGCGGCGAGGTCGAGGCTGGGAGTGCGGGCCATCACCCGATCATAAGCGATTGGCCCCATTTCCGGCAGGCGAGCCGCCGCAGGGGTGGCATCCGCCTGGCTTCGCCGAGCCGTTGCGCCGATTTTCGACGCGCTGATGGCGCTGCCGCAGGCGGCTGGCGCGACGGCCCCGGCACTGCTATACGCGAGGCATGAGGTTCCGGTTCGAGAGCGCACGAATTAGCCACCCGGCTGCCTGAGCAGCCGGGGTTTCGCGCGGCCTCCCTTTTCCTGAGCCGGAGCTTTTCTCATGAATGCCGAAGTTTCCATGGCCGCCGTAGCGGCCTCCCCGGTTGTTTTCGAAGTGCTGGCCGAGCTCAGTCCCGGCCTTTTGCCGCGGCTCCTCCAGCCGCTGGCGCGGCGGAATCTCGTGCCTCGTCATCTCGAGGCCCGCCAGGCCGGCACGGCCATGAGGGTCTCGATCGGTCTCGAAGAAGTGCCATCGCCGATGCTGGCCCTGATCGAGGGGAATCTCAGGCAGGTTGTCGGCGTCACGCATCTTCGCTGCCACGCGGGCTGATGTTCTCAGGCGCCGGCGGGCCAGATTCTCTGGCCCCGGCAGCTTCGGAAATCATGCCCGCGGTGGCTTTGGTTGAACGCGTTGACCTTCACTTGCTGCGTCGAGATCGGTATGCTGTCGTTGCTGCGGTTGACAGCGTGAGGTCGAGTGATGGCTACGCTCACAGTTCGTCATCTGGATGACGACCTCGTCCGCCGGCTACGCATTCAGGCGGCCGAGCATCGGCGCTCCGCCGAGGCGGAGCATCGCGAGATTCTCCGACTTGCTCTGATCGGGAATGGCGACAAAGAGGCGGAGCGGCACCGGATCGCCGATCGCCTGGCTGAGTTTCGCCGTCGCACTTCGGGGCGCGGGGCGCCCTCCGTCGGGCACCTCCTTGACGAGTCGCGTGCCAGCCGGATGACGGCGCTTACGCGAAAGCGTGAGAACGACTGAGCGTGGCGCTCGTCGTCGACGCGTCGGTCGCGCTGAAATGGGTGCTCAAGGAGCCGGACAGTCCGCTCGCGGAAGCGCTGCTTCGCACTGAACCCGATCTGCTCGTGCCCGATTTCTGGCTCAATGAGGCGACCAATGTGTTGTGGCTCCAGGTGCGGCGAAAGCTCTTCGCGCCAGGGGAAGCTCGGGAGGGATTGGCACTCCTCCGCGCCCAGATCGAGCCCACGCCGACCTCCGGGATGCGACTGCACGAGGTGGCGCTCGAGATCGGCATGTCGCTCAACCATTCGACCTGCGACACGCTTTATCTGGCATTCGCCATCGCCGTGGGCGCGGCCGCCGTAGTGTCCGCGGATGGCCCTTTCATCGAGGCAATCACCGGCACCTCGGATCCGAGCCTCTCTGCCATGGTCCTGCCACTCGACGCCTGGGCCAAGTCGCGAGGCGTCGGCCAACCTCAGGGATAAGCGAAGGATCGAACCCAACGTTCTGCCAGCTCAGGCCGTGGGTCGCCAAATCGGGCCCGAAGCCGAGCCCGCGCTCATGCGCGCCGAGGGCTTTCCCGTCCGGCCGGTTTCGACAGGCCCGGCCTCAGGCGCAGGGGTATCAGCAGCAGCGCCGCCGCGCCGCCGAGGATGCCGGCCAGGATGAAGACATCGATCGGCCTGATAGCGGCGACTAACGGCGCCGCCAGCGTCGGCGCGACCGCCTGGGCGAGCAGCACCGGCATCGCCAGCCACCCGAGCAGCGTCGCATAGCCCTGTGGGCCGAAAATCGCCATCGGCAGCGTGCCGCGATTGATGGTGAGCACGCCGTTGCTGAGGCCGTAGCAGATCGCAAATGCAATCGCCGGTCCGTGTAGCGCCAGCACCAGGATCCCGGCCGGCATGAGTGCGGCAGCGATCCGCGCCCGCGTCAACAGCCCGAGTCGCGTGCTCAACCCGTAATCGAGCAGCCGGCCGGCGACCTGACTCGGCCCGAACAGCGCCGCCACGAACACCGCCTGGCCGCGCGCGAGCCCGAGCCCGGAAAGCAGCGACAGCACGAACACGGCGATCGCCGAGGTGATCAGCCAGCGCACGGTGAAGAACGTCGACAGGCAGGTGAGAGTCTTGACCCGCCCGTGAGGTGCGGCAACGGTTGTCTCGGTCTCGGAAGGGGACGGGGCGGGTGCGGGCGGCGCCGCGCCGGCCGGGGGCACGAAGAACAGCACCAGCGGCAGGTTCACAACAAGCTGCAGCCCGGCGTAGAAGAGCAGCAGGCCGCGCCAGCCGAGAGCCGGCAAAAGGGCGACCCCGAGCGGCCAGAAGATGGTGCTCGCGAAACCGGCGACCAGCGTGACGCCGGTGATGGCGGGTGCGGAGTCGGCGCCGAGCAGCCGCCCGATGGTCGCAAAGGCGGCATCGTAGAGCCCGGCCGACATGCCGCAACCGAGTACGGTCCAGCCGATGTACCAGAGAATGAGATCCGGCGCCGCGGCGATCAGGGCGAGCCCGGCCGCGAGCACGATCGCGCTCGCGGCAACGATTTGCCGCCCGCCGGTCCGATCGATCCGCCGGCCGACACGGGGCGCAACCAGACCGGCGACGAGCAACGCCCAGGAGAAGCCGCCGAGGACGCCGATCTTGGTGACACCGAGGCTCAACGCGGCAGGGCCGGCGATCACCGCCGGCAGATAGAAGCTGACGCCCCAGGAAATGACCTCGACCGTGCCGAGTGAGAGCGTGATGCGGCGCGTGTTCAGCGTCGGGCTCGGGTCTGGGTTCGCTTCCGGCATCGGGCGAAGTTGCGGCGCGGTTGCCGGCTCTCCAAGAAAATTTTGCTTATGGTGCGCATTAGGGCCTGTCCTCAATTGAGCCAAACGGTTGCCGCGACAAGATGGATGGCGGCAAGGAAATTGCGGGCGGTCTTGTCATAGCGGGTGGCGATCGCCCGGAACTGCTTTCTTCTGCCGAAGAAGTTCTCGATCAGGTGTCGCTCCTTATAGAGGTGTCTGTCGAAGCTCCTGGGGC
>JBOHMK010000046.1:0-5004 GCA_050730115.1 Acetobacteraceae bacterium | reverse complement strand
TGCCGCTCTACCGCAAGGTCGGGTTCCAGCCGTTCCGCCAGGTCAAGGAGCTTTGGGAGGTGCCGCTCCGGCTCGGCATGGCGATTCCGCCCCGGCTCAGGGCGTGAGGCGGCGCCTTCGGCCGAGCACCTTGCAGCCGACGCTTCCCGTCGTCGGCTGGATTCTGCTGCTGGTCTGGTACTGCACGCGCGGCGCAAGCGGGCCCAACCGCTTCGGCGCGGGCCAGTTGCCGGCGGAGGGGCAACCCTGCCTTCAGATTGCGACCTGCGCAATCCGACGGATGCAGGCGACCGGACGTGAGATGGCTGCCGCGGATCAGTAATGGGTGCGCGCATCTTGCGCCGCCTGGCTGCCCGCGGTCTGATGCGGGTGATGTCCGAGCTGCCACACTTCCGGACCGAGCGCCTCAGTCTCCAGCGGCTTGGTATCGATCATCTCGAAGCGTGCCTGGCGATGGATCGGGACCCGGAAGTAGTCCGCTACGTCGGCGTCCGCTGGACGGATCAGGCGTCACACCGTAGCTTCCTCGAGAGCCGGATTGGCCATTCCTTCCCGCCCGGCATGGGCTTCTGGTCGGTATGGAGAGCGGCGGAGTTCGTCGGCTGGATCGCGCTCATGCCCCTCGATCTCAGTGGCCCGGAAATCGAGATCGGCTGGCGTTTTGTCCGCCATGCCTGGCGCCGCGGCTATGCGACCGAGGCGGCGCGTCCGATCATTGATCATGCCCTGCAAACGCTTGGTCTTCCGGAGGTCGTGGCCGACGTCCTGCCGGCCAATGCCGCTTCCATTCGCGTGGCCGAGAAGCTCGGTATGAGGCCGGTTGGGCCGGCTTTGCATAACGGCTACCATGTCCGCCGGTTCGCCATCGGTCCCGCGCGATGACCGCGAGATCGCCATGGCCGGTGGCGGAATCGCACGGCGATTCGCCAATGCCATGACAGTGATCGAGAAAACCAAAGGGGAGCGCGACGGTGACCAAGCATCGCGTTCCAGGGCCAAGCCCGGCTGGAAAGCGACACTGGAGCGGGTCGCGGCCGAGGCACGCGCCTGCCGCGTCTGTGCGGAGTCCCTGCCGCTCGGGCCGCGCCCGGTGTTCCAGGTCTCCACCACTGCGCGCCTTTTGATCGCAAGCCAGGCGCCGGGGACGAAGGTGCACGAGAGCGGAATGCCGTTCACCGACCCGTCGGGCGAACGGTTGCGGGCTTGGCTCGGCATGTCCAAGGACGTGTTCTACGACGCACGGCGCGTGGCCATACTGCCGATCGGACTCTGCTACCCGGGCCGGCTGCCGAACGGCGGGGATGCGCCGCCGCGGCCGGAATGCGCGCCCCTGTGGCGGCAGAGATTCCTCGATGCGATGCCGACAATCAGGCTCACGCTGCTGATCGGCAGCTACGCCCAGGCCTGGACGCTCGGCCCCGGTGCGGTTGCCGAGCGCGTCCGCAATTTCCGGAGCTACCTGCCGCGCTACTTCCCGCTGCCGCACCCTTCCTGGCGCAGTACGATCTGGGAACGACGCAATCCATGGTTCATGGTAGAGGTCGTGCCGGCGCTGCGCCACGAGGTGCGGGCGGTGATCGGTCCCTACGACACTTCTTCGGCGTCGTAGACAAAGCGGGAGCGGAGAAACATCCACGTGCGCCGCTCCTTCGGGCGCTCCAGGATTTCCTCGGACTTCCCCTGTTCGGCGATCCGGCCCTGATCGAAGAAGCAGACCCGGTCCGAGACTTCCCGGGCGAAGCACACCTCGTGCGTCACCAGGATCATCGTCAGGTCATGTTCATGGGCGAGCGACCGGATCACGCCCAGCACTTCACCCACGAGTTCCGGATCGAGCGGCGTCGCCCGTCCATAGCGGTCGTTCTTCCCGGTTCCATGACGCGCCAGCACGGCGAGGAAGGCGTTGGCGATGTCCTCGCAGCGATTGCCGGGCCGCGCCGCGGCGAGTCCGGCCTCCATCCCTTCCAGAACTGCCTGTTCGGCGGTACGAAACGCCTCGGTCGGCTTGCCGAGAAAGACCGTGCGGCAGAGCGGGCAATGATAACGCCGGTAACAGCCGGCAATTTCGAAGAATGTGCCTTCACCTTTCCGGAACGGCTGGTCATCCCAGGTGAGGTGCGGGGCAGAGGCTTCCTGGCCCGAGGGGAGCAGCGGCACGATCGCCGGATAATCCCCGCCATAGCCGTCCACTCCACGGGATCCGGCGTCGTAGATCTCGGCGACCAGGTCGCATTTCCGCATGCCGGGCTCGACGGTTTCCAGAATGCGCGCGTGCATCGCCTCGACGATGCGTGCGGCACGTCGCATATACTCGAGCTCGCGCGGGCTCTTGATTGCGCGCTGCCAGTTGACGAGGCCGGTTGCATCCTTGAAGTGCGACTCTTTGAGATGCTCTTGCAGAGAGGCGAAAGCGGCGGCGGAGAACCAGTAATTGTCCATCTCGACGCCGATCGTTGGTCCCTCCCAGCCGCGATCGGCGAGAATTCCGGCAAGAAACTGCATCGGATGACGGTCGGGAGATTGCACGTAATGGTCGGGGTAGCCCGCGAGGTTGTCGGCATGAAGCCAGCACCTCAGCCTGGCACCGTTCACGTCCTGTCCGCGGCCGAACCAGACCGGCTCGCCTGCCATCGGCACGACAACGCATTGGTGGACGTAGAAGGACCAGCCGTCATAGCCGGTGAGCCAGGCCATGTTGGAGGGATCGCTCACCAGCAGGAGATCGATCCCGGCTGCCGCCATGGCGTTGCGGGTTTTGCCGAGACGGGTAGCGTACTCCTCCAGTTCGAAGAACAGCCGTGGCGTCATGCCGGCGTCTCTCCGGCAAGGATCCTCCGGTGCAGCGCCGGATCGATGTTGCCGCCCGAGATCAGGAAAACGGTCGGTCCCTTGAGCCTGAGCTTGCCGGCGACGAGCGCGGCGAGGCCCACGGCGCCGCCGCCTTCCGCTACCTCACCCTCGGCCGCGGCGGCGCGGATGCCTGCTGCGATCTCTTCCTCCGAGACCAGGATGGTGTCATCGAGGAGCGCGTGGACCATTTCAAATGTGTATCTGTTGGCGCGGCCGAGCCCGCCCGCGAGTGCGTCGGCGAGGGTCGGCAGTTCCTCGATCTCGACCGGGTGGCCGGCGGCGAGGCTCGCATGCATGGCAGCGCCTCGGGCCATGCTGACGCCGATCGCCCGGATTCCCGGGCGCCTTTCCTTGAGTGCCGCGGCGACGCCGGCGGCGAGCCCGCCGCCGGACAGCGGGATGACGACCAGCTCGGCCTCGGGCACCCGGTCCAGGATCTCATCGCCGATCGTGCCCTGTCCGGCGATCACTCCTTCGTCGTCGAACGGCGGGACGAAGCGTCGTCCTTCCTTATCCGAAACGGCGCGGGCGCTATCCTCGGCCTCGTCCTGCGAGCGGCCGGCGATCACGACCTCGGCTCCGAGGGCAGAGAGCGCATCGTGCTTGTACTGTGGCACGTGCGGTGAGAGGAAGACCGTGCAGGCGGCGCCGAGCGCACGCGCCGCGTGGGCCAGTGCGCGCCCGTGATTGCCGCTCGAGGCCGTGACCAGTCCGCGCGCGCGCTCGGCTTCGTCGAGCAGCGCGGTGGCGTTGGTCGCGCCCCTCAGCTTGAAGCTTCCGGTCGATTGCCGGTTCTCGAGCTTGAGGAAGATCGGGACGCCGAACCGCTTCGATAGCTGTTCCGCCGGCCTCGTTTCCGTCTTCAGCACGTGACCGTCGATGCGTTTTGCAGCGGCATCGATGAGCCTCCGCCAGCTTCGGAGATCAGTCACGCCGCCCCCCGATACGGTGCAATGGCAGGTGAGGATCATCCAAACTTCATGTCAATCCGAATATTGATCCATCTCAATTTTTGCGAGCCTCACGCCAGAAGTCCGGCGTCGCTCACCGGCGCGATCTGGGCGAGTGTCTGGCGGATCGTCTCGAGCCCGCCGCTGAGCCGAGCCTCGGACATTCGCCCGCCGAGGCAGATGCGAATCCCGCCGTGCCGGTGCGCCGGGTCGGCGACGAACGGATCCGATGATGCGACTGCGACGCCGCGACCGAAGAGCGTGCGCACCAGAGCCCCTTCGCTCCAGTGGGCAGGAAGGGCGACCCAGGCGCTGAGCGCGTTCGGATGCGGATGGACCAGCGCTTCGCCCAGCGCTTCGGTTGCCAGCGCCTGACGTGCCGCGATTTCCTTTCGCTGTACCGCGAGCAGCGCTTCGGCCTCGCCGTTCTCGACCCAGCGCGCAGCCATCTCCGCGATTACTGGGGCGGCGCTCCAGCTGGTGACGCGAAGGACGCTGGCGGCGCGCAGGACGTAACGCGGCGGCATGACGAGATATCCCGCGCGGAGCCCGGTCATCACCGACTTGGTGAAGCTGGTGGCGAAGAACCCGAGTTCCGGGATCAGGGTCGCAACCGCCGGCAACTCGTCTTCGAGCAACGGCTTGAAGACCTCGTCCTCGACCACGAAGACGCCATGCTGCCCGGCGATCCGCGCAAGCTCCGCGTCGCTCCGCCCCGGCCAGATAGCGCGAGGGATTGCCGAAGGTCGGGATGCAGACGAGCGCCTTGACCGGGCCGGAAGCGGCCGCGGCGGCGAAGGCGTCGGGGAGAATGCCCTCGCCGTCGGTCGCGAGGCCCCGGATCGTGAACCCGAGCACGCTGGCGAGGCCGATGACCCCATGGTCGGTCAGATCTTCCGTCAGCACGACATCGCCCGGCTCGACGATCGTCGCCAGTGCGACGAACACGGCCTGTGCCGCGCCATTGGTGATCAGGATCCTGTCTGTCTCTACCGCGACCCCGAGCCTCCGGAGCCAGGCCTGACCCGCCGCGCGATGCCGGTCGAGCCCGGCGACCGGCCGGCAGGGCCGCATCCAGGCGCCGTTTTCCTCCTCCGCCATGGCCCTCATGAGCGCCTGCGCCGCGGCTTCGTGGCGATCGGTATAGGCGGCACGGATAATCGAGAAATCGACGACGTCGCGCGGGTTGCGGTCGAGCATGAAG
>JBOHMK010000045.1:0-3989 GCA_050730115.1 Acetobacteraceae bacterium | reverse complement strand
GCCGGGCTGTTCCAAAGGCGCCTGAAAGCGGGCGAACACAGGCGGCCCGCCTGGCTCACCTACATTTCCGTGCCCGACGCCGCGACCGCAGCGCTTGCCGCCGTGCGCCTGGGTGGCAAAGTGTTGTTCGGCCCCCGGACCTTCCCCGATCGCGGCAGCGAGGTCGTGCTGGCAGATCCGCAAGGCGCGGTTTTCGCGGCGCTGCACTCGGCAAGCGGCGATCCCGGGAAGGCGCAACTCGCCCCCGGAGAGTGGGCCTGGAGCTCGCTGATCACCGCCGATCCGGATGCTGCCGCCGCCTTTTACCAGGGCCTGTTCGGCTACGAGGTCTTCGACATGTCGAGCGGGGGGGCGGCCCGCCATCTCCTCCTGGCATCCGGCGGCTTTTCGCGTGCGAGCGTCAATTCGCGGCCCACGAGCCGCCCCGACGAGCGTGGGCACTGGCTGAATTTCGTCCGTGTCCAGAGCGCCGCAGCAACTGTCGCGAAAGCCGAAGCGCTCGGTGGTCGCATTCTCGTCCAGCCCAGGCTCGGCCGTTCCGGTGACACCATCGCGCTCGTCGCGGATCCCCAGGGAGCCGTCTTCGGCCTGCTCGAGGCCGCCTCGGACGCGCGCCAGGGGGCCTCGCAATGAGCCACAATCTCCGCCGCTCCCTGTGCGCCGCGATCGTCGTCGGAGCCTTGCCGCTCGCAACCGCCGGCTGCGTCGTACCGCAAGGCCCGTACGGCTATAATAACAACCCGGGATACAACGTCGGATATTTTGAACCGGCCGGGGTACACTATGGCGGCTGGACCGGCGGCTACGATGTCGGGCCCGCCCGCGGCGGCGTTGTCTACCATCCCCCGGCGCATGGGCCCGCGCAGCATGCCTGGCGTCCCCCGCCGGCACGGGCTCACGTTCCTTCGCCATCCTGGGGCGGCCATCAGGGTGGCCAGGGGCACGGCGGACGCTGAGCCGCGATCGCCCTTGCGGCTTCAGACGAGAGACCGCCGGACGATACGCATCGACCCGGCGATTCGGGAAAAGGCTTTGGCGCGCGACAGATCCGCCAAATACCACGCGAAGATCGCCGATCGGCGAATTCTGCAAGCGGCAGGCCGCGCCAGTGCGGATATTGTATGGCCCGTAGTGCGGTAGGTCGCGCAGCGTTCTCCCTTCGCCGCTGTCGGAAAGCGATAGAATGAGTTTCTACCAGCACTATGTGCTGCCGCGCCTGCTGCACCTCGCGATGCGGCAGAACCAGTTTCTGCCGTTCCGGGAGCGCGTGCTCGGCGCGGCCGAAGGAAGAGTGCTGGAAATCGGTATTGGCTCGGGGATCAACCTTCCGCTCTATCGCCCGACTGTCCGTTCGGTCATCGGGCTGGAGCCGTCGCCCGAGCTGTTGCGTATGGCACGCACACGCGCGGCAGTGGCAGCAGTCCCGATCGAGCTTCTTGAAGCCTCGGCCGAGCAAGTCCCGCTCGACGCCGGCAGTGTGGACACGGTCGTGACGACCTGGACGCTCTGCACGATCCCCGATGCGCATCGCGCCCTGAGCGAGATGCGCCGCGTGCTGAAGCCGGGCGGCGCGCTGCTGTTCGTCGAGCATGGCCGCGCACCGGAGCAGGCAGTCGCACGCTGGCAGGACCGGCTCGATCCGCTATGGTCGCGCGTCGCGGGCGGTTGCCATCTCAATCGGAAGATCGACGATCTGATCTCGGAAAGCGGGTTCCGCATTGACGCACTGGCGAACGCGCGGCTGGCGGGTCCGCGAACGCACACGTTTCTCTACGAGGGTCGCGCCAGGCCGGCCTGACGGAAGAACCGGGGTAACGCGGCCGCGATACGATGGGCCGCCCCGGTTCCGTTCGCTCCCTCATGTGACCATCGAGGGCGAGCGGGCTGCCTGAGCGACGCAGGACGCGCGATGAACGCGTGCCGCAGCACAAAGTAAACCGCGAGGCCCGCCCGGCCACCCCGTGGCCTCTCCTCGCTCATCTGCCGTCGCCGCCATTTTCGTTTCGCTTTCCTTCTCGCAGTCAGGGCGAAGCGGCGCGCGCCTCTCGGCCCCCACCCCGTTCGTCCCGGCCGAAGGCCCCCACCTCGGCAGCCGCGCCTGTTGGCTGACGGTCGCAGCCGGCGCAATCGGCGCCTCCGCCATAATCGGGAGCTTCCCTGTCACCCCCAACGACCGCGGCCTGCACGCCGGGTGAGGGTCCGCGACCCCGCGCGCCTATTCCAGCACGGCCGCCCGTTCTGACGTGAGCGCAGCCCGGTCGAACCTCGTGAACATCAGGACGATCGGAATGAGCGGCAACATCGCGAACATCATCAGCTTGTAGTCCGCGATATAGGCGATGATCTGGTCCTGCCGGTTGATCATCAGGTTGAGCAGCGCCGCCCCATGCGGCGTCGTCGGATCAAGAAAATGATGAATCGCTCCCGGGTTCGTGAGCATGCGCCGGAACGGCGTGATCGTCGCCGCCAGCGCCGTGTGCTCGACCTGGCCGATCCGGTCGAGCAGCGCCGCGGTGACCGAAACCCCGATCGCCGCGCCGACATTGCGCAGCAGTGCGAACAACCCCGTCGCATCGGTGCGCAAATCGACCGCCAAGGTCGCGAACGCCGCGACCTGCAGCGGCGTGAACACGAACCCCAGCCCGAACCCCTGGATGATCGTAACCCACGTCACCGTCCACGGCGAAACATCAGGCGTCCAGCCGATCATCAGCCAGAGCGAATACTCGAGCAGCACCGCGCCCAGAAACATCTGGCTCTTCGGCCCCGTGCGGTTGACCAGCTTCCCCGCAATCAGCATCGCGACCATCGTGCCGACGCCGCGCGGCGCCATCACCAGCCCCGCCGTTTCGACCGGATAATTCGCGAGGACCTGCAGATAGGGCGCCAGAATCGCCGAGCTCGCGACGAGAATCGTGCCGACGGTGAACATCACCAGAACACCGGCATTGAAGTTGCGGTCGAGAAATATCCGCGGCGGAATGAACGGTTTCTTCGCCGTGAAGAAATGGACGATGAAAAGATAGTACCCGAGGCCGGCCAGCACCGCCTCGATGATGATCTCGCGCGAGCTGAACCAGTCTTTCAGCTCGCCACGATCGAGCATCATCTGGAACGCGCCGATCCCGAGCGAAAGCACCGCGAACCCGAACCAGTCGAAGCGCAACCCCGTATCGTTGTTGCTGCGGCCCATGAACAGCATCAGACCGAGGATCGCCACCGCGCCGAACGGCACGTTGACGTAAAAAACCCACCGCCAGCTATAATATTCCGTCAGGTACCCGCCGAGCGTCGGGCCCAGGATCGGCCCGACCATCACCCCCATGCCCCACAGCGCCATCGCCTGGCCGCGTTCCTTGCCGGGGTAGATGTCGAGCATGAGCGACTGCGAAAGCGGCACCAGCGAGGCACCGAACATCCCCTGCAGCAAACGAAATATGACGATCTCGCTGAGTGACGTCGCGGCGCCGCACAGCATCGAGGTAATCGTGAATCCGGCCAGCGAGACGATGAACAGGTTCTTCCGCCCGAACCGCGCCGCCATCCACCCGACCGGCGCCGTCATGATCGCCGCGGCGATGATGTACGAGGTCAGAACCCACGTAATCTGATCGAAGGTCGCCGAAAGGCTCCCCTGCATGTACGGAAGTGCTACGTTGGCGATGGTCGAATCCAGCGCCTGCATCAGCGTGCCGATCATGCAGCAAAGCGTAATGACCCCGCGGTTGGCGACCTTCCCCGAGGTCTGCCCGCCGAGCGTAATGGCGCCACTCATGAAAGCGCCTACCAGAGATCGGCAAGCGTACGGTGATGCCCGGTGTCGACCGAAACTTCGACGCTCATGCCGTCACGCAACGGCGGCGCGCCGGCTTGCGGATCGAGCGCGATCCGAAGCGGAATGCGCTGCACCACCTTGACCCAGTTGCCCGAGGAATTCTGCGCCGGCAGCAGTGCAAACTCCGAGCCGGCCGCCGGGCTCACGCTCGCAA
>JBOHMK010000044.1:0-1976 GCA_050730115.1 Acetobacteraceae bacterium | reverse complement strand
GATCCTCGCCCGCCTGCGGCGCTCGCGGGTGATCTGCCCGGACGAGACGGCGGTGCGCATCGCCGGCCGGACCTGCTGGAATTGGGTGTTTCAGAACGCGGCTGTGGTCATCCATGTCATCCGCCCGACCCGCGCCGCGGCGGTCGTGAACGAGGGGCTCGACGGCCACCGCCCGCCTTCTGGGTTTCTGACCTTTATGGCGGGCAGCGGGGCCATGCCGATCCTGAGCTTGTCGAAGGGCTGGCAAGTCTGCCTCGCCCATCAATTGCGCGACTGCCAGTATGCCATCGAGGCGGGCGATGCCTCTTCGCTCCGCGTATGAAGAGGCTGCTGCTGCGCGCCCCCGGCCTTTGCCGGGGCCGGCTTGTGCTCGCCCGCCGCCGCCACGATCTGGCGGCCAGCACCCGCCGCGAACCCCGACGAAGGCGCGATCGTGACCGCGACGCCATCATGGCGCCGGCTCCCGAGAACCGGCATGGCAAGCGCTTGCGAAAGCGCTACGCCAAGGTCCGCGGCCATCTCTTCACCTTCCTCGACCATCCCGAGGTTCCGCCCGACAACAACGGCTCCGAGCGGGAACTGCGGCCGACCGCAACCGACCGCAAAGTCACCGGTGGGTTCCGCTCCGACTGGGGGCCGATCTCTTCGCCGGGATCAAATCCGTCCTCGGCACCGCCGCCCGCCACGGCCTCGACGCTGATCAGGCCATCCGCCAAAACTTGCGCGGCCATTCCATCCTCGATCCGGGTTGAGCAGTTACGTGTCACCTCAACTTTGCACAGGGGTGTCATCTCTATCTATATTGCGCTTACACGAGGTGGTCGATTGAACCGTCTTATCGCAAGCCAGGGAGGCATGCTGAATCTCAGCGACACCTGTCATTGCAGTAGCGTGCGTGTTGAATCCGCACGGAGCTCGGCCTGCCTGAGATCTCGTTGTGTGTGCCAGTGCGGTTTCTGCCAGCGGCACTGGGTAAGGACGTTCACCGATCCTTTTGGTGCAGATTTTCTCAAAGAAGCTGGTCCCGAAGCCTGAGGGCTCGTACGGAAATAAATGAATTGGAAGTGGCCTTGGCGGATACTCCCGCGAGGGGGCAGCGCCTACCTTATGGAGATGATTGATGAAGACAAGATTCGACAACGCTTTGTGGCGATGAGCCCGCATCTGGACGAGCGCGGTCGCCGGCAGTTTGCGGCGGTGGCAGCGCGGCCGGCCGGGTATGGCGGGATCGCCGCGGTGGCGCGCGCCACCGGGATCGCGCCGAGCACGATCTGGCGGGGTCTGGCCGAACTGGAGATCCGGCACCGCTGGCGGCCGATCGGGTGCGCCGGCCGGGCGGCGCCGGTCCCTGATGGAGAAGGACGAGACGCTGCTGGCCGATCTCGAAGGGTTGGTCGAACCGGGGGCACGGGGCGATCCGATGGCGCCGCTGCGCTGGACGAGCAAGGGCCTGCGGCGGCTGGCGGCGGAACTGCGGGGGATGGGGCACAAGGTCAGCCATACGGTGGTCAGCGCGCTGTTGAAGGAGCGGAACTTCAGCCTGCAAGCCAATCGCAAAACCCGTGAAGGCGATCATCATCCCGATCGCGACGCGCAATTCGCCTACCTTAATGATGCGGTGCGCGCCGCCCTGGCCGAGCACCAACCGGTCATCCCGGTCGATGCCAAGAAGAAGGAATTGGTTGGGGACTTCAAGAACCCAGGCCGTGAGTGGCGCCCGCGCGGCCATCCTGAGGAGGTTCGGGTCCACGACTTCCTGATCGCGGGATTGGGCCGCGCCATCCCCTACGGGGTCTATGATCTTGCCGCCAACGACGGCTGGGTCAATGTCGGCATGGACCATGACACAGCGTCCTTCGCCGTCCACAGCATTCGGCGCTGGTGGCAGGAAATCGGCCGGCCGCGCTCTCCCACGGCGCACCGCCGCGGCGACGCCGGGATCGCGCAACTCGGCGGTGTCGAGGATTTCCCAGCTC
>JBOHMK010000043.1:0-2632 GCA_050730115.1 Acetobacteraceae bacterium | reverse complement strand
CCCCAAACCCGCTGCGGTTTGCGGTCGAGAAATATCAGCAGCGCCTCGATCAGCGCGGCCGGGTTGGGGGGACAGCCCGGCAGGTAGAGATCGACCGGCAGGACGCCGTCGAGACCGTGGCCGCAGGCATAGCCGCCTTCGGCGACGCCGCCCGAGACGGCGCAGGTCCCGACCGCCATGACCCAGCGCGGCGCCGGCATCGCTTCATAGGCGCGTCGCAGCGGCTCGTGCAGGGCATAAGTGACGGGACCGGTGACCAGCAGCAGGTCGGCGAAACGCGGGGACGGTGTAAAGAAGATGCCGAGGCGGTGCAGGTTGTAGAAAGGGTTGTTGAGTGCCTGAAGCTCCGACTCGCAGCCGTTGCAGGAACCGGCATCGACATGACGGATATGAAGGCTTCGCCGGAACCCGTCATGGGATTGCTTCTCGCCGCGCTTCTGGCCGACCGGGCCGGGATCGCCGGACAGCAACAAATCCGCCCGTTCCCGCGTGCCGAAAGCCCAATCAAAGGACGCTGTGGCGGCGCCGGCAGGACAGGCCTCGACACAGAGCTGGCACACGACGCAGCGTCCGTAATCGACCGCGAGCCGCTCTTTGCCGGCCTCGTTCGCCTGAACGGTGATGGCCGCGGTCGGGCACACCGCGGCGCAGTCGTTGCAGGCCGGCGCGCATCGTTCGGGTTCGAAGCGCGGCATTCCCAGGACGCCCGCCTGGCCCGCATCCTGGCCGCGCTGGGGCCAGGGCGTGGTCGCCTTGCCCTTGTGCAGCCCGAAAAATGTCCAGAGCGGCATCGATCCCCCTAGCGATCGCATCCGGCGACAGTGAGGCCAAAGCTCGCCTCGTTGATGGCGTAGTCCATCATGTTGCTGCCGTGGACGGTGAACGGGAAAACCCGCCAGTTCGAGAACGAGGGCGACTTGATCTTCACCCGCGCGAGCCTGCCGTCGCTGCCGATATGGACGGCATAGAACAGCGAACCGCGCGGCGATTCCGCCCATCCCAGGCCTTCCGAGTCGGGTGGCGGCACGCAGTCGACGCGCACCGGGCCGTCGGCGAGCAGGCGCAGGACATGCTGCATCAAACTGATGCTCGCATCGAGCTCGCCAATACGGACTTGCGCCCGGGCATGAGCATCGCCGCTGGTTTTGACCGGCACGGTCACGGGCAGATCGCCGTAGGCCGCGTAAGGGTGATCCCGCCGCAGATCGCGGTCGAAGCCGGAGGCACGCTCGATCGGCCCTGTCGCCCCCTGATCGAAAGCCACCGCGTGAGGCAGGATGCCGGTGGTGATCAGCCGGTCGAGATGGCTGTTGGTGTTCTCCAGCATCGTGACGTAGCGTGTCACTTGCGCTCGCAAATTCTCCAGCGCGTCGCTCAGCCATGGGTTCGGATCGAAGTCACGCCGCAGCCCGCCGGGGATCAGCAGGCTGCGCAGAAAGCGGCTTCCGGTCAGCCGCCCATTGATTCCTTTGGCGCGCTCCTCGAGCAGCTTGCCTTCGGCTTCGCCGACCTTGAGGGTGGTGGTGTGCGCGAGATGGCCGAGATAGTGCAGGTGATTGTAGAGCCGCTCGAGCTCGGCCAAGAGCGAGCGCAGCATGCCCGCGCGCGGCGGCACGACGCAAGCCCCCGCCTGTTCCACCGCCTGACAGAAGGCGAGAGCGTGGGCGAAGCTGCCGACACCCGAAACCCGTTCTGCCAGTACGACGCCGCCGGCGAGCGAGCGCCCCTCGAAGCGCTTCTCCATGCCGCGATGCTTGAAGAAGAGCTGCGGATGGAGGTGAAGGATGTGCTCGCCGACATAGAAGAAGATGAGCTCCACCGATTCGACCACGTCCGCCCGCACCGGGCCGAAGGGCAGAATCTGGACATCGGCGCTGGCGATCTCCGGCAGGCCGCCCGCCGCGGGCTCGAACGGCAGCGCAGTATCGGCCGGATAGGCCGGGTCAAAAGGCGGCAGGACCGGCCGCGCACCTTGATGCAGCACTAGCGGATGCGGCTCGGGATGGCCGGTGAATTCGACGCCGAAGAGATCGGCGATCTCGCGCTCGTACCAGCCCAGGAGCGGGCTGACGGTGGCGACGCTGGGGACCGGTCCGCGGGGGCTGCATCGCCACGCAAAGAAATGTTCCCGCGGCGCGCGGCTCGCGACATAGCGCAGCTCGACGTGGCCCGGACGGGCATAGTGGGCATAGGCAAACTGCATCCGGCCGCCGCTCCGGATCAGCGCGCCCACCGCTTCGGACAGATCCTCCGGCTCGATCGGGACGAGCTCGATGCCCGTCCGGGCGCTATCCGCGGCGACGGTCATGGCATCCCCGGCGACAGCGTCTGCGCGATCGACGTGAGATAGGTCCAGAGCCCGGAAGGCCACCACAGGCCCAGCACCAGAAGCGGCGCCAGTGCCAGTCCCATCGGCACGGCGCACCAGGCGCTCACCTTGCCGGTCGGCCGCACATCGGCGGTGGTGGGATCGTAATACATCGACCGGAAATGGTTCATGAACCCGATGAAGATGACGATGAGCAGCACCGCCATGACATAGACCGCCCTCGAGAAGGTCGGCTTGAGCCCGGCGCGCTTGATGGTGAACTCGCTCAGGATCAGCCCGATGGGCGGCGCGCCTGTAATGGCG
>JBOHMK010000042.1:0-5930 GCA_050730115.1 Acetobacteraceae bacterium | reverse complement strand
GCATTGAGCGACGCCGGCCCGGAGTGCGCCAGCACCGCGAGCATCGAGAACTGGTTGACGCCGAGCGCCATCGGCGCCAGTGCCCCATCATAGAGGCGGCTTACGTGGCGCGCTGCCTCGCGGAGCGCGAGACAACTGCAGACATCCGGCGGGCGGACATTGTGCGGGCCGATCAGCCGCGCTGCACGTCCCTGTCCGGTCGCCATCCCGCTCGATTGCATAGGCGTCCGATTAAGGGCAATTGCCCTAATTGTCCAATGCGCCCGCCGCAGCCCTGCCCCGCAGGCAATTTTCCGGCGCGCATCGCGCCGGTCAGACTTTCTCGGCGCTCTCTACTGCCTCGGCGTCGGCGATCGATTCTTCCGCCACCCGCTGCACCGCCACGATCGCTGCCTCGCGTGCCTCATCGAACGAACTCGCACACCAGGCGACACCGAGCGCCTGCTGCCCCCCGGCGTCGCTGAGCAAGGTGTCTCCGGTGGGCCAAAGCCCGAGCAGTATCGGGGCCCCATCGAGCCGCTCGCGCAGGCGCCGCAACAGCGGGCGGAGCGCCGTCGGAGTGCCGGCAAGATCGAACGAGAGAAGCGCCGCCATGGCCACATTGTGCGCGTCCAACTCGCCGATCCTGGCGCGTGACACGGCCTCGTTCGAGACCACTCGCGCGGTGATGCCACGCCTCTGCAACAGCACGGCCAGCATCTCGGTCGCAACTTCATCGAACGGCCCGCGGCCGGCGATGCAGAGTACCACCGCCCGGGTGCGTCCGGCGCGGTCCCCTTCGGCGACCTCAGCAGGTCTGGTGGCATCGGTGCCGGGGGGCTGCAAGACCTCCATGGCCGTCCGCCGGATCCGCATGATCTGGTCGGTCGTCAGCACGCCGCGCCCGGCATCGCGCGAAGCGATCCTGAGACCTTCCCGTATGACCGTGTCGTAGTATTCGGCCAGGGTATGCTGTTGGTGCTCGAGGAACCGCTCTTTGGCCTCTTCCGCCTCGTCGGGATCACCGGCCAGAAGCCGCTGATAAAAGGTCTCCATCGGGGTCAGTGCCGGGCCCTCGCCGAGCAGCACGTCGAGGAAAGCCAGCGATTCGATATGTCGGCCCAGAACCACCAGGCAAAGCGTGATCGGCGTCGACATGATGAGCCCGATCGGGCCCCACAGCCAGGTCCAGAAAATCGCCGCGACCACCACCGCAATCGGGGAGAGACCGGTGGTGCGGCTGTAGACCATCGGCTCCACGACGTTGGCGATGATGACCTCGGTAGCGATGAACAGGATCGCCGTCTCAATCGCCTTCTCCCAGCCGTGCCCGACCGCTGCCGCCAGCAGCACCGGCAGCACTGCGGCGAGATAGGAGCCGATATAGGGCACGAACCTCAGCATCGCGGCCATCGCGCCCCAAAGCACCGGGCTCGGTACGCCGATCAGGAACAGCCCGGCCCCGACCACCGTTCCGAATCCACAATTGACTGCGAGTTGGGTCAGGAAGTAGCGGCTCAGCCTGCGCCCGGCTTCGTTCATCGCCGCGGTGGCGCGAAAGAGATCGCCCGCCCCGAGTACACGAATCACCCGGTCCCTGAGATCATCCTTCTGCAGCAGGATGAACACTGCGACCACGAGCACGATGGCGAGCGTGACGAGCGGTCTCACGATCGGCATCAGGATGCGCTGCCCGAGTTGGAGCGTGGACGACGCGTTGGCCTGGGTAATGATGACCGGGACCGGTGTCCTCTGGCCCGGGGTCAGCGTGGGTGCCGGCGTTGTCTCTGCCTCGGATGGCGCCGGCGCCGGGCCGGTCGGCGCACCCAGGCTTTCGATCCGCTTGATCAACGCCCTGACCCGACCGTTCAGCACGTTGCTGACGGCGGTCTGCAGCCCCTCGACCTTGGCGCCGATCGTTGTCTGGTACAAAGGCGCACGCGCCACCACCGCGGCGACCTGCGTGCCGATTACTGTGCTGACGCCGATCATGATGACGATCGCGAGGACGACCGCCAGCACTGCCGCCGCAACGCGGCCGATCCATAGCCGGCGGAGCAGCGCCATCAACGGGCTCAGCACGAAGCTCAGCAGGACGGCGAGCACGATCGGGATCAGGACGTCGCGCCCGATGGAAAGTGCCGCCACCGCCGCCACCCCGATGACGACGCCGGCAAGCGTGTTCATCCCGGCAACCCGCGCCGCCGGCGCGGCGCGCGAAACGATCACCGGTTGCGCCTCCGAGACGACCGGCTGATCCCGCTCACCCACCGCCGCACCGGAGCATTTTACTGGCCGTCATCTGCATGCCCTGTACCTGTCGTCGCTGCATGATAGGCAAGACCGAGAGACCTGCCCACAATTGGGGCATCAGGCTATGCTGGGAAGGCAAGCCGCCGGTCCCTCTCCCCGCGCGGCCGGAGCCGCCGCCATGCAATGGCTGTTCCTCGTCCTCGGCCTCGTTTCGGCGATCGCCGAACTGCACGCCACCACCTTCTATCTTTCTGCGGTCGCGATTGCCGCCTTCGCCAGCGCCGTTGCCGGCATTTGGATCAGGCCCGACTTTCTCCCGCTTGTCTTCGTCGCCGTGGCACTCGCCCTGCTCCCTGCCGTCCGCATGCTCCGCCGCCGTCTTTCGGTCGCCCGCCCGCTGCCTGATCCCGACATCGGCCAGATCGTTACTATTGTCGAGGTCGGCCTCGACGGGCTCCGCCTTTCGGTGAGCTACCGCGGTTCGCGCTGGACGGCGGTGATGGAGGGCGGTCCGCCACCGAGGCCAGGCGATGCGGCCATCATCACCGGGAAGACCGACAAGGTGCTGCATCTCACCATGCCAGCCGCGAGAGAGCGTAAAGCTTGAATTTGGTTCAAGCCAGGGCCAGGCTTCCGGGATGGCCGAGCGTGATCTGCCGCTGCCTCCGTTCGCCGCTGTGCGTGCCTTCCATGCGGCGGCCGTGCACGGCCGCTTCCACGACGCCGCGGTGAGCCTCGGCGTGACCGAGTCCGCGATCAGCCACCAAGTGCGCCGGCTGGAGGGCTTCCTGCGCACGGCTTTGTTCGAGCGCTCGGGAACCGGCCTCAGACTTTCGGAAGCCGGCCGGCGCTATTTCGAGGGGATCGATCCGGCGCTCCGACAGCTCCGATCGGCGACCGAAGCGATGTTGCGGCCGCACGGGCGGAATGTCGTCAGGCTCACTTTGCCACCATCACTCGCGGCGACCTGGCTCATTCCGGAACTGGCCGGGTTCGAACGGGCCTGCCCCGGCCTCGATCTGCAGCTTCTGCCGACGACCCGCGTGGTCGAACTGCGGCGCGAGCAAGCGGATCTGGCGATTCGCCACGGCAAGGGGTCCTGGCCGGGCATCGAGGCGACCTTCCTTCTTGAAGAAACGGCACTTCCGGTTGCCGCCCCCGGCTACCTCGTGCTCCGCGCCGGCGAATCGCCGCTCGCCGCGCTCGCCCGGACACGCCTGATCGTCAATGCACGCTCACCGAACGAGTGGGAAGAATGGGCCCGCGCGCGCCGGCTCGAGCCGCCGCCGCTCGATGGTGCGATCCAGCTCGACGGGCTCGAGCAGGCTCTGGCAGTGGCGGAAAGTGGCCACGGCCTGGCGATCGGTCGTCGTCCGATGGTGAACGACCGCCTCGCTCGCGGCACCCTGGTCGCCCCGTTCGGTGCTGGCGATCCGACCGGTGCCGCCTATTATCTCTGCGGCCAAGCCGGGGTGCCACCCTCCGCGGCCACGAGGCGCTTGGCGCATTGGCTGCGCACACTCGCCGCCAGAACATGAAAAAAATTCAACACATGCGGAAGCGAACTCGCTGGCGCTCAGCGGCTGCCGCGCTTAGCTCAGGCATCGGGTAGATGTAACCGAGGAAGAAAGCCATGAGCCAGACGGCCCTGAAACCTGCCGCTGTGCTGCGTCCCGAGACCTCCGATGTCCGCGCCGGTCTCACCTTCATCAGCCGTTCGGACAAGAAGCCCGTATTCGAAAGCTCGGCCTACACCGGCAGCGTGCCGCGTGTTCTGTTCGAAACCGAACGACACGTCGTGGACATCGATGACATGCGGCCATGGGCCTCCGGCTTCACGCTCGACCGCGAGGGCTTCGAGTTGCGACGCGCTCCGACCTCGGTTGCCGACCTCTACGACGACCGAGCGGTGGAGGGCCTCTACTACCGGGAGATCGAGGCCCTGCTCCGTGCCGCAATCAGGGCGAGCCGGGTCGTCGTCTTCGATGCGACCCGGCGATCCGATACCGGAACGGGGGCCGCGAATCGCGACGGCATGCGCGGCCCGGCCAGTCGCGTGCACGTGGACTACACGGAAAAAAGCGGGCCGCAGCGTCTCAAGGATCTGTTGGGCGAGGGCGAGGCTGCCCGGCTCCTTGCCTCTCGCGCGCGGATCATCCAACTGAACGTGTGGCGCCCGATCAAGGGGCCGGTCGCCCGCTCGCCGCTCGCGCTGGCCGACGCCTCCAGCATTCAGCCCGCGGACCTGATTGCGACCGACCAGATTTTCCCGGACCGGATCGGCGAGATCTACCACCTCGCCTATAATCCTGGGCAGCGCTGGTATTACGCCCCCGGCATGACCAGGGACGAGGTACTGCTGATCAAGGGCTGGGACAGCCTCTCAGACGGCCGTGCCCGCTTCACGCCGCACGGTGCCTTTGACCTGCCGGCGACAGCGGAGGGTGCGCCGGCGCGGGAAAGCATCGAGGTGCGCACGATGGTCATCATCGAGGGCTGAAACCGACATGCCAAGGGTCCCGGGGCGACCGCTCACTGTCTCTTTCTCTATACCCGCCAACGTTGGGCGACGCGCCGCTCCGGGGCATTCCATGTCCTCCTGACGGAGCGGGCGGTACTGGTACTTTTGCGACGTTGACGGCCAAACCGCATGGTCCAAGAAACTCCGCCATCGCAGCGCCGCGTGAGTGGGCGCCAATCATATTGCAGCCACGCACTCGATTGCGGGCGTGGCAAACCGAGCGCGCATTTGCGCGCAGCGACGCGGCAGGAAGCTTCGCAGAGGTGCGGGCGTTCACTGGGTAGTCGCTAACGCGAAGGCAGTGCCAAGCGACTCAATACACCACGGCGATTGGCTGCTCTTCGGCGAGGTCCTGAGCCGTATCGCGCCAAACGGGCCGCCGAGCGGTCTCGGTTCCACTCCCCATTCTCTGAGGGTCCTCTCAACCGCCGGATGCCTCCTTGGACTGCCCCGCCGGGCCGGTTGCCCGCTTTGGAGGGCGGCTGGGGTCAAAGAGCACAGTCTCCGGACGTCGGAGGGTTGTGGGAGGGTGCGGTCGCCCCGGGCCCACGGGGTCACCACTGCTAGCACGTTCTGGTGAAGACGCTGGTCCCAGAGTGCGGGGTAATGGGCGTTGCCTGACCCGTGGTGGGGAACCTTAAATGCTGTCGCGCGACCGGTGGGGCAGTTGTCGGCGGCGACGATTGCACTCCAACCTTTCAATGCGCTCCCGGTCTCAACCAGGTCCGCACCCAGCAGGATTTTCTGGCACCCGATCTCGATCCAGACAACGACCGAGGCCTCATTCGGGGTAAGGTCCGGCGCTGCAATCTTCGTCGCTTTGACCTTCGGCATTGACTGCGCGACACGCGCGAGGAACTCGTGCTCGGCCCTATCTGAGGGTGAGAGCGCGGTCACGGCGCATCCGAATCCATGCGCTAGGGCGCCCGGCTCCGCATTGTAGAGGATCTTGCCTTGACTTGCGCGCCTTGGCCCCCGCCCGCTGCGATCCTCCGTTTTCGTTTTGAGCAGCTCGAAAACACGACTGAGCTCGCTAAGCTGCGATCCCCCTGTACTCGTCGGTCTTTGTTCAAAGCATTTGACGAATGTTATGAATTCTTGGTGGGTCAGAACCCCCGCGAGGCAAAACTGCGCTGCCTGAAACTCCTCGAGGCATTTAGCTAGACCGCGACTATGG
>JBOHMK010000041.1:0-5607 GCA_050730115.1 Acetobacteraceae bacterium | reverse complement strand
AACGTAAGGGGCTCGGCAGGCCACTGCAAATAAAGGCTGGTGTGCCGACCATGGATGCCTCTCGATGAGCACCAAGTATCAGCATCGGCACGCTAGGTGCGCCTTGGTACGATCACGTTGTTTGCCGCTCTTGAGCAGATGAGGGGCAAGCTGATCGCGCGCACGGAGACGAGCCACACCCACGTCGAGTGGCTGCGCTTTCGCACGCAAATCAACCGCGAGACACCGGGCGATCCCGATCTGCGCCTGATCACCGACAACTATGCCACCCATAAACATCCGAAGGTGCAGGCGTGGCTGGCAAAGCGCCCCCGTTTTACGATGTATTTCACGCCGACCTCGTTGTCCTCGCTCAACCTGGTCGAACGCTTGTTCGCCGATCTGACCGGCGATGTGATCCGTGCCGGCAGCTTCGCATCGGCCAATGAACTTGTCCGCGACATCAAGGCCTATCTGGCACAGCGCAATACCGACCCGAAGCCCTGCCTCTGGCGGGCAGAGGGGGCAGAGATCCCCGCCAAAATCAAACGCGCTCGCGGCGGACTCGGCAAGGCCGCCGCGGCCTGACCCGGTCAAGGAGCAAGGAGCAGAACCGTCGTCTGGCTCGGCACCAGGCGAACCCCCGGGGCATTCGCCGAGTTCTGCAGCGACATCGAGGTCAATCGGGTGGCGGGCATGCCGCTGAAGAGCACCGTCTCGGCGCCAAGCACGTGCCGCGAAGGCCCCATCACCGTGCCGGAGGCGACGCCAAGCGCAAGCCCGGCATTGTCGCCGTTGGTCATCGGGATCGTGGTGCCGAGATTGTGCGCCGGCATCGCCATGATGAAGACGGTCTCCTGGTTGGGGATCGCCATCGGTCCCATGGCGATGTTCGGATAGGGAATGGGAACCACCACCGGGCCGGCCGGCGTCAGGCACACGTCCGGGAAGCCCATGTCCATTCCCATCATTTGCGTGTTCGCGAACATGCCGGGATCATCCCATGTGAATTTGCTCGGCGTCGACGCGAACGACCGAGTCGGCGCCGATCAAGGCGGTTTCGGCTTGTAGCTGCAGCGTGCCGGCCGCCCGATGATCGATATCGCCGGCGCGCAGTTGGTCCGAACCTTCGACGGTGCGAATCGCATCTTTGGTCCGCGTCAGCACGCGATCGGCGAGAACTTCGTACAATTCGGCAAGGTGGCGGAATTTGGCGACGTGGAAGACGGCGCGGTGGCCGACCTGCAGGAGATCATCGAGCAGGAAGCGGGCGGACGCCGCTTGCAGATCGACCGATGGGGCGCCGATGCGGGCGGTGCTTGCCGCGTCGATGGCAATTTCCGAGGCGGCCAGTGTCAGGTTGCTGGCGACGGAAATGATGACATCGCGATCGGCGAAGAGGCGCAAGGGCGTGCCGGAAGCGCGTTCGAGAACGGTGAGAATCCAGGTTGTGCCGTAGATGGTATCGATCAGCACGCGGTCGCCCGGTTCGGGGCGGACGAGGCAGCCAAAGGCCACGCGGGCGGTGCTTTCGTAGCCAATTGTTTGGATCTTTGCCGAGCGGCCATCACACGCGAGCACGGTGGCGGAATCCCGATCGCGGAGTGATCGTTCTGCTGCAGGCCTGGATAACGCGTTCATCGTTTCCTCGGTTCTGTTGGTGTCATGCCGGTACGGCGGCCCAACTTTCGGCTCTCTCGCGCTCGGGGTCGGTTGCGAGAGTGCCGGCACGGGACGTTATGCGGATGCCGGACTCGGAGACGGCGTGCAGGTTGGTGCGGCTGAACGTAGCACCAAGAAGATCGGCGCGGTCGAGCACGGCGTGGCTGAGATCGGCGTTGGTGAGATCGGCGCCGTCGAAGCGGGCATCGGTAGCGTTCAGCTCGGTCGCGGTGCACTGAACGAGTCTGGCCTTCGAAAATACCGCCTTGGTGGCTTTGGCCTTCACGAGCACCGACTGGGTGAGGCCCGCACCGGAGAGATCCGCTTCGGTCAGATCGGCGGCGCTCAGAACAACCTGGACAAGCCTGGTCCCGGCGAGGCGGGCTTTGGCGAGCCTGGCGCCGATCAGCATGCACCGGGAAAGATCGGTGCCGCCGAGATCGCAGCCGGAGAGGTTCGCGTCCTTGAGGAGACAGGCGGAAAAGGTGATGGCCAGAAGCGAGCGGCCTACGAAAGTGGCGCCGATCAGGGTAGAACGTACGAAGCGCGCTTGTTCGAACTGGGCAGCGGCGAGTTCGGCATCGAGGAAGAGGGAGCGGTACCAACTCGTTTTTGTGAGGACGATCCCGGTGGTTTGGCACTTGATGAGGGAGCAACGCTCGAAGTGGCAGCCGGCCAAGCTCGTTTTGCTCAGATCGCATTCGACGAGGGAGGATCGGTTGAGTGTTGCCTGCACTTTGGCTTCAGAGAGATTGGATTTGACAAATCTGGTCTTGGCGAGGCCGGACTCGAGCGCGCTTGCGCCGGAAAGATCGCACTCGACGAAGGCGGCGGAGGAAAGATCGGCGCGATCCAGCCTGGCGCCCCTGAGCGGGCATTTGATGAAGTTGGCGTGCGAAAGATCCGCCCCCGCGAGGTCGGCGCCGGTGAAATCGACGGATTGAAAGATGCCGCCGAGGAAGGCGCCGCCGGCGAGATTGGCGCCGGCCAGCGAGGCATCGATGACGGGCTCGGCGTTGTCGATCTGGCGGGTGAGTTCCGCGGCGGTCATCATGACGGTGGCTCGGGAGGCCGGTAGAGCGGCAGATAGCGCATGCGGGTCAACTGCATGCCGCGCCGCCGCGGGTGCTGGTCGTGCCGGACGCGCGAAAAATTCGCTTCGTAGGCGGAAGTGTGGGACAAGTCGGCGCCGCGGAGATCGGCGCGCGAGAGGTCGGCGCCGGCGAAGCTGCCGCCGCTCAAATCGGCGCCGGCGAGATTGGCGGCGACGAAGCGGGCGCCACAGGCGCGGGCATTGACGAGAATGGCGCCGGCGAGATTGCAGCGGGAGAAATCCGCGCCGGTAAGGACTGCGCCGGCAAGATCGGCGCCTTCGAGATCTGTTTCGCGTAAATTCGCTGCCGTGAGATCGGCCCCGGCGAGAGTGGCGTTGGCGAGGTGCGAGGATTTGACGAACACCGCCTTCTTCATGCTGGCGCCAGCGAAGTTGCTACCCTCGAGGTTGCAGTTGAGGAACAGAGCGCCTTCGAGATTGGCGGAAGTGAAATCGGCCTGGCGGAGGTCGCAATGGAGGAACTTGGCTTTGCGGAGCTGAGCCAGCCTGGCGTTCAGGCCGCGCAGGGTAAGTTTCATTGCCAAGAGCTTCGGGGCGGTGAACGCGGTGAAGTCGGTGCTGCCGAGTTTTGCTTGAGAGAGATCCACGCCCTCGAGATCCGCGCCGGAAAAGTTGGCAAAGACGAGGTCGGCGCCGGCGAGCACGGCCTTCCTCAGCGTGGCCTTGATGAGGCTGGCATTGACGAGATCGGCCTTGCCGAGATTGGCGCCGCTGAGATCGGCGCCGTCGAGAAGAGAATGGCGCATGTGCGCGTGGGCCAGAACGGCGTCGCGCAAATTCGCGCCGGCGAAGTTGGTGCCGGTGAGATCGGCGTCGTCAAGGCAAACGCCCGAGAGGTCGGCGCCGGAAAGATCGAGGCCGGATAAGTCGGCGCCAGAGAGGTCGTATTGGTGGCGCGCGGCGGCGCTGTCTCTGGCGATCAGGCGGCGGATTTCTGCGCTCCGTTCGACCGGAATCCTGGCTGCGGAACCCTGAAGGTGCGCCGAGAGTTTGTAACCCTCGCGCACGGCAGCTTCCGCCTTCTCCCAATTCGCGATCGTCGCCGGAGAGAGAAGCTTGGCCTCGAGTTCGTGCGTCGGCTGGCCGAGCGAAGCGAGCGTTGCAAGCTGGCCTTCGATCTGCGCGCGCATGCCGGCGGCGGTGAAAGCCGGCGGACGTTGCGGCTGGGGCGCCAGGCGTTTTCCGATTTCCTCCGGGGAGAGGCCGGCCTCTGCCATGCGCCTGGCGGCCTCGGTTTTTTCTGCTCGATGAGGGCGAGCGCTTCGGCCTTCTTCTGTTCCGCCTCCTTGCGCATGGCTTCCGCGAATTTCGGAAGCTCTTCGAGGGTCGGCGGCTCGGCTTCGTCCGGCAGCAGCGGCAGTTGGTATTTTGCGGGATCGAGGCCGCGCGCCTTGAGGTTTTCCACGGCGGCGCTCCGTTCGCGCTCGGCGCGGCGGCGGCCGCGAGCCTGGATTGCTTTCCTCGCGACTTTCTCCTCCGGCGAGCCGGCAAGTGCCAAGTCGGGGCGCAACCATTCGGCGGGGACGAGATCGGCATCGTTCAGGGCATGGATGCCGCCGCCCTTGGCGGTGCGCTTCTCCATGACCGCGCGGAAATGTGCAGCCGGCGAGAGTTCCCCCATTCGATCGGCGCCGAGCACGGCGCGGGCGATATCGGAGGCGTCCTCCTCGGCGATCGCGGCCGAGCCATGATAGACGAGCACCATCCGCTCGCGGTGCGGGAAGAACCACACGGTGGTGGGAGCCATCGGCACTTCCTCGAAGCTGCCATCACCGTTGGCATTTTTGCGGACCAGGAACAGGCGCGGCACGACGCCGGGGAGCCAACCTTCGATGCGGCGGTGAACGGGATGCAGGTTGACCGGCGCGAACTTTTCGTTGCCGGCGAGCGGGTTGGGCAGCCATTGGTCCGGCTGCGCAAGATTGAAGAACAGCCAGTCGATGTCGCGGGGAAAACCGGGGAAGTCCTTCTTCAGCCAGGCATCGTCGTAGGTGCCGGCGCGCCTGGCGCGCGCCGGCCACATCTGGTCAACCGGGCCATACGAGGCCTGCATACGTGCGGGGTGAGGGACATCGGGGTTGATGACGTTCTGGACCTTCACGGGGGCCTGCAGCTTGCCGAGCCCGGCACCCTTCCCGGATGGATTATCGGCGATGCCATTGCCACCATAGGTATGCGCCCAATCGAGCGGTATTTCGGCGAACGGGGTCGGGTCGGTGAACCGGCCGTCGTGGAATGTGCGGTCGCCGAAGGCATCGAGGCGCTTGGTTACGGCTCCGAGCGTGATTTCGGTGCGGATGCGGGTGATGGAGCTTCCCTCGGGCGCGTAGGCTTTGGCGACGGCGAGGAACTCGGGGCGGGATTTCGGAATGCCGGCATCGAGCGGCTGATCCGGCGGCACCTCCTCGGCGAGAAAGGGCCACATGGCGGTTTCGGGCAGGAGCGCTGCTTCGCTGAGCGGAACGAAGGCAGCGATGGCAAGCCCGATCCGTTGACGCTGACGGAACTCGAAGCAGCGAGTGATCAGAGCCAGCACCGACGGTTTGATCACCTTCATTTCTGACCGAATTGCAGCATTTCACACAAACATCGTGAACATCGCATCGATGGCATTCATTTGGACCTGAGTGAGCTTGGCAGCGCCGCCGTGAAGCTCGATCGTGTTGCTCCTTAGTTCCCCACCGGCGTTGCCGACCCGCTGGGCATGAAACTCGGGCGATATTCATTGTCATCGCGAGCCGCCAGTTCGGCGGCGTGGCGATCCAGCCGTCAGGCACGGAGCGGCCTCTCTGGATCGCCACGGCGCTCAGCGCCTCGCGATGACGGCTGAGTGACGGGCTGTTTCTTTTTAG
>JBOHMK010000040.1:0-4529 GCA_050730115.1 Acetobacteraceae bacterium | reverse complement strand
TCCGGGTCGGCATGTTCCTCGAGATCGCCACCACCCTCGGCGCAATCTGTGGCGCGCTGCTCAGTACCTATCTCAACGCCCAGGTGCTGTTCGTCATATTCGGGCTCGTGCTGCTGATTTCGGCGCTTCCGCTCCTGATGCGGCTCGGCGAGGAATTGCCCGAGGGGGTCAAGAACCATCGCTGGGCCGAGAAGCTGCGCCTGCCCTCGACCTATCCTGACCGCCGCACGCATGCGGATGTGCCGTATCACGTGGCGCATATCAAATCGGGCTTCAGCATGATGTACGTCGCCGGGCTGATGTCCGGGCTGCTCGGCATCGGCAGCGGCACTTTCAAGGTGCTGGCGATGGATACCGCGATGCGGCTGCCAATGAAGGTTTCCACCACCACGAGCAACTTCATGATCGGTGTGACGGCCGCCGCCTCGGCGGGCATCTTTTTTCAGCGCGGCGACATCGACCCGGTGATCGCCGCACCCGTTGCCCTCGGCGTGCTCGTCGGCGCAACGGTGGGGGCCAAGCTGTTGACCCGGATGTCGAACGTCCGCATCCGGCTGGTCTTCGTGCCGGTGATCGGACTGGTGGCCCTCAATATGCTGGCGCGCGGCTTCGGCTGGTTCTGAGCAACCACCCGCCGCCGACTGCGGTCACGGGCTCATCAGCAGCGGAATAGTGGTGTCCTGGATGAGTCGAGTCGAGGTGCCGGGCATCAGCCAGTTCAGGATCTCGCCCCGCCGGTAGGCGCCCATCACGATGCCGTCTGCCTCGGCTTGGCGCGCCTCCTCAAGCAGCACGGCGGCGGTCTTCCTCCCCTCGGCGGCGACGGTGCGGTAGATGGCCCCTGGTGTCAGGCCCTCGAGGCTTCTGCGCGCTTCGGCCAGCGCCGTCTCGTCCTGCTGAACAGCCACCACCGTGACCTGCTCGGCGCGGCTCAGGAAGGCACCGAAGGCGACGACGGCGCGACGAAGAGGCGGCACGTCCTGCCAGCCGATCAGCAGACGCCGGCCGAAGCTATTGTGCCAGCCGGGTGGAATCATGACGACCGGGTGCCCGGCGCGCAGCAATGCGGCCCTGAGCGTCTCCCGGTGGCCGATGGGCTGCGTGTGCGGCGAGGCCAGGATGACGAGGCTTGCCCGAGTTCGATGCGGGCGAAGAGCGCGCCACTCGTCGCCCGTCACCACCTCGAGCGGTGCAGAGATACCGGAGTGGCGGGACCAGTCGGCGACGAGATCGACCAACACGTCGGTTTCCTTCTGCTCACGCTCGCCAAGGTGTTCAACCTCGTACTCCGAAAGGTGCTCCTGAGTCGGCAGGACCAGTGAGCCCGGCCCCACCTGCACGTGCAGCAGTCGGAGTGGCTGGCCGAGGGACCGACCCATGGTCGCAGCAATCTCGAGGCACTCCTGCGCCCCCGTGGTGGAGGCGAGCAGCACAAGGATGTAGGGATCGTCCATGGTTGCGGGCTTTCCAGACATTCCGGAAATTCGAGCCTGGGGGCAAACGTCCTCCAGTCGGGCACTTCATTACCATAGGCGGCCGTCGCTGCGGCAACCCGGCTTCAATTGGCACGCCAGCCCCGTTCAGGCGAGGCGACCATTCTTCTGAGGCAACGGTGCCAGTCCCCGCTCGACGCGGGTCGGCTCAAGATCCTCGGCGATGAACTCCCGGATGATCTCAGCAAGCGGCCGATGCTCGGTAAAGCCGAGCCGACGCGCGCGTTCGGTGACGAATGCGGCCGGCCAGGTGGTGACGATCGAGGCGATGCGTGGGTCGGGAACCCGGCGCACCAGGGACGCTGCGCCCGGCCTTGCGCGATCCAGGGCGGCCAGCATTGCCGCGACGCTGACACTGAGGCCCGGCGGATTGATCGCCCGATCGAGCCCCAACGGGCTGCTATCGAGCGCCGCTGCGTGGAGCAGCCAGTCGATCACGCTCCGAGGGCTCGCAACCCAGACCGCGAAGTCCTCGCCCACCGGAAGCTCGGTCGCAAGGCCAAGCAGCGGCTCGCGGATGATCGCGGAGACGAAGCTGGAGGCAGCTTGATTTGGGCGGCCCGGGCGCACGATCACTGTCGGCAGGCGGAGGCTCACCGCATCGAGAAACCCCCGCCTGCTGGCATCCTGGAGCAGCAACTCGGAGGCGGCCTTCTCGGCCCCATAACTGTTGGCCGGCACCTGTCGTGCGTCATCGCCAAGCACCGCGCTCTGGCCGCCACTGAAGCTCGCGACGCTCGAAGTGAAGATCACCCTGGGCGGCCTCGAAAGCCGCCGGCAGGCGGCGATCACGCGCTCCGTGCCGCCGAGATTGATCCGCATCCCGAGGTCATAGTCGGCCTCCGCGGCGGCACTCACGACCGCGGCCAGATGGAAGACGACATCCGTCCCGTCGGGAATTGCCTCTGCTGGCAATGCCGCCAAGTCGCCGGCCAGGCACTCGAGCGGAAAACGTGCCTGCGGTACGGGGGGAAGCGCGAGATCGAACAGTACCAGCCGCTCAACCGGGCGGCCGCCGAACGAGCCAAGCTCGGCCAGCCGGGCCGCTAGCTTGCGACCGAGGAACCCCCCGGCCCCGAGAATCGTGATGCGCATCCCTCTTCCTGCTCCCCTCCCCCCTCTGCGCGGCCGGCGCTGTGCGGAAGCGCCCCAGGATAAAGCAGTTGCGGCAGGTTCTCCTATCACCCGGTAGTCGTGAGAAACGCCTTGATGGCGGCGCGATAATCATCGTCGTGCGAAATGCTGCGCATGAGCGAAGGTGGCGCAACACCTCCGATCGTCTCCGGCAATGCACCCTCGCGCAGTGCCTTAAGGGTTGCGAATACCGCGGCCATCGCCGCCGTGAAGCTCAGGTGCGGTTGTAGGGCAACCCGCACGCCAAGCCGAGCGAGTGTCGCGCGATCGGCGAGTCCCGCCGGCGTACCGCCGAGTAGAAGCGGTGGCGGAATGGCCGCCGCGATCGCCTCGAGCTCCGCGATTGTGCAGACACCGGCGAAGAAGATCGCATCTACGCCCGCCATGCGATAAGCGCGGGCACGGGTGATCGCTTCGGCAACGCCGGCCGTGGAGACCGTAGTGCGCCCGGCGATGATCAGAGCAGGATCGTGTCGCGCCGCCAGTGCTGCGCGCATTTTCCCGTAACCTTCCTCGATCGGGACCAATGCCGGACCGCTGTCGTCGAAGCGGCGCGGCAGCACAGTGTCCTCGATGGTGATGAGGGCAACGCCGGCGAGCTCCAGTTCCTCGATCGTCCGTCCGACATTGAGTGCATTCCCGTAGCCGTGATCGGCATCGACGATCAGTGGCAGGTCGGCAGCGCGGCAGATACGAAGCGCGAGATGAGAGAGTTCCGAGAGCGTCAGCAGAATGAGATCGGGGGCGCCGAGCACCGCGAGAGAAGCAACCGACCCGGCGAGCATGGCCGCTTCGAAGCCAAGAGATTGGGCGATGCGCGCAGATCCGGCATCGAACACCGAGGCCGGATGCACGCAGTGCTCGCCCGCCAGAACCGCACGTAACTGCTCCCGCCGCGATGTCCAGTGCATGTCCCGTCCCCTCGGCCTTCCCATCGTCCAAACCGGGCTTATCATGCCGGTGGCAAACGGAACCGCGAAAGGGCAGAAATATGGATCAGCAGATCGCGGTGGTCGGCGCGGGCGCGGTGGGCGGCTATGTTGGAGGGCATCTTGCACATAACGGATTCAATGTCACTCTGATCGATCCCTGGCCCGAGCATGTTGCTGCAATTCGGGCTGGTGGCCTGCGCCTGACCGGAGTTACGCCCGAGGAGACGTGCACCGTGCGCGTGCCGACGATGCACCTGACGGAGGTGCAGAGGCTCGCGAAACAGCGGCCCATCGACCTCGCCTTCGTCTCGGTCAAATCGTACGACACGGAATGGGCGAGCATGCTGATCCGGCCATATCTGGCGCCCGGTGCGGTGGTGGTCTCGCTGCAGAACTGCATCAACGAGGAACGGATTGCCGGGGTGGTCGGCTGGGGTCGGACCATGGGCTGCATCGCAGCGCGCATTTCCGTCGATCTGTTCGCTCCTGGAGAGATCCGCCGCACCGTGCCGAAGGGCGGTGCCACCCATACCGTGTTCCGGTTGGGCGAGGTGCACGGACGGATCACCGCACGTTCCGAGGCGATCGCGGCCATGATTGCGACCGTGGATAGCGTCAAGGTGACGACCAATCTCTGGGGCGAGCGCTGGTCGAAGCTCTGCCTGAACGGCATGCGCAACGGGGTTTCTGCGGCCACCGGTCTGGCCGGCAATCAAGCCGATCGCGACCCGAAAATCCGCCGGTTGGCCGTCCATCTCGGCGGCGAGGCAGTACGCATCGGTCAGGCTCTCGGCTATCAGCTCGAATATATTGGACCACTCGAGCCCGAACTGCTCGCGCGTGCGCACGAGGGCGAGGAGAGGGCGATGGAGGAGGTTGAGGCGCTGATGCTAGCCGCAGCCGGCGGCAATACGCGAAGCGATTTGCAGCGGCCGTCGATGGGTCAGGACATGCTCAAGGGGCGGCGTAC
>JBOHMK010000039.1:0-4102 GCA_050730115.1 Acetobacteraceae bacterium | reverse complement strand
GCGTCATCACGATCGCCGAGCTGCGCCACGGCATCGAACGGCTGCCGGCCGGCGCGCGTCGTCAGCGGCTGGACAACTGGCTGACCGCAGAGGTGCCCTTGCGCTTCTAGGAGCGGCTGCTCCCCGTGGATGCCGAGACAGCCAATGTCTGGAGCCGGGTGACGGCACGGGGCCAGGCGACCGGTCGTCCGCCCGGGACAAGGTATGCCTGCATCGCCGCGACCATGCGTGCCGGATCGTCCTGCCTGCCGGCGCGCGGGTGGGCCAAATTTCGGCCAGTGAGCCGGACGCCGGCAACTTGAACGCGGTGGCTCAGGGTCTGCCGTCCCCTGGCGGGAAGCCGTTGCCCAATGTAACGTCCGGTTGCACGCGGGAGGATCGACGCTGGCCTACGCGCATCGCCATCTTCTCGCGATCGAAGGGCTCGAGCCTGCCGAGATCGCGCATCTGCTCGATCTGGCCGAGAGTTATGTGCTGCTCAACCGCTCTGGGCAGACCACTCGCGACCTGTTGCGCGGCAAGACGCTGATCAATCTGTTCTTCGAGGATTCGACGCGCACGCGCACCAGCTTCGAGCTGGCAGGCAAGCGCCTCGGCGCCGACGTCATCAACATGTCGGTCGCAACTTCGAGCGTCAACAAAGGCGAGACGTTGCTCGATACGGCGGCCACGCTGAACGCGATGCAATGCGACTTGCTCGTGGTCCGGCACGCTCAGTCCGGAGCCCCGAGCTTGCTCGCCCAGAAGGTCGGCGCGGCCGTCATCAATGCCGGGGACGGCACGCACGAGCACCCGACCCAGGCGCTCCTCGATGCCCTGACGATCCGCCGCCGCAAGGGCCGGCTCGAAGGGCTGAACATCGCCATCTGCGGCGACATCGCCCACTCGCGGGTCGCCCGCTCCAACATCCACTTGCTGATCGCAATGGGCGGTCATGTGCAGCTGGTTGGTCCGCCGAACCTGCTGCCGGCTGGAATCGAGGAGCTCGGCGCCACCGTCTTTCACGACATGAAGGCCGGGCTCGCCGGGGCCGACATCGTCATGATGCTGCGCCTGCAACGCGAGCGCATGGCTGGTGGCGAGGTGCCGAGCGCGCGTGAGTACTTCCGCTTTTATGGCCTCGACTCGGAGAAGCTCGGCTATGCGCGCCCGGACGCGCTGGTGATGCATCCGGGGCCGATGAACCGCGGCGTCGAGATCGAGAGCCGGGTCGCCGACGATCCCGAACGCAGCCTGATTGGCGAACAGGTGGAGATGGGGGTCGCGGTCCGAATGGCTGTACTCGACACGCTCGCCCATGGCCCCCGGCGGAACGCGTGATGAAGGACACATTGTTCCGACGCGTTCGCCTTATCGATCCGGCGAGCGGGCTCGATCGCACCGGCGAGCTTTTGGTGCGTGGGGGCAGGATTGCCGACCTCGGGACCGCACTCGGCGAACCCGAGGGTGCCGAAGTGATCGAGGCCGAGGGCGCCGTGCTCTGCCCGGGTCTCGTTGATATCCGGGTCTCCCTCGGCGAGCCGGGCTTCGAGTATCGGGAAACGATCGCCTCAGCAGCAGAAGCAGCCGCAGCGGGAGGCGTCACGACGCTGGCTTGCCTGCCCGACAGCCGGCCTGCTATCGACGATCCGGCTCTGGTCCGGCTGCTCGCGGCACGCGGCGAGGAGATCGGAACCCTGACGATCCTCCCCTATGGTGCCGTCACGCGTGGTTGCGCGGGCGAAGCGCTGGCCGAACTCGGCCTGTTGCGTGAAGCCGGCGCGGTTGCGTTCAGCGACGGCGCCCGAACCATCGGTCCTGCCGAACTGATGCGGCACGCCCTTTCCTATGCGCGTGGCTTCGGGGCGAGGATCGTGCAGCATCCGGAAGAACCAACGTTGGCGGCAGGCGGGGCGGCAACCGAGGGGCCGCTCGCGACCCGGCTTGGGCTGCCGGCGATCCCTGCCGCAGCCGAGGCGATCGAGGTCGCGCGCGACATCCAGCTGGCGGGCCTGACGGGCGGAGCGGTGCATTTCGCGCATGTCTCGACCGCCGAGGCGCTGAACCTGATCCGGGCAGCCAAGGATCAAGGGCTCTCGGTGACCTGCGACACCGCCCCTCCCTATTTCGATCTTAACGAGTATGCGATCGGTGATTTCCGCACCTATGCCAAACTTTCTCCGCCGCTGCGCCCGGAGGCCGATCGGCAAGCGGTTGCCGCGGCGCTTGCCGACGGCACGATCGACGCGATTGCCTCGGATCATCAGCCGCGCGACGCCGATGACAAGCGCTTGCCTTTTGCGCAGGCGGCACCGGGCGGGGCAGGGCTCGCCACCCTGCTCGCGGTGACGCTCGTGCAAGTACACAACGGCACCCTGCCACTCACGCGCGCGATTGCACTTCTCACCGCCGGGCCGGCGGGCTTGCTCGGGGTTCCGGCCGGGCGGCTCTCCCCAGGTGCGGCGGCCGATCTTTGCCTGTTCCATCCCGAGCGTGCCTGGCAAGTCGAAGCCGGGTGCTTGCCCGGTAAGGCGCAGAACACCCCCTTTGACGGCCGCGCCTTGGAGGGGCGTGTGCTCGGTACCTGGAAGCAGGGGCGTCGGGTGTTCGGGTGATTGCGGGGCCCATGCTCGGCGGCCTGATCCTCGGCTACCTGGTCGGCTCGGTGCCGTTCGGCTTGCTGCTGACCCGCGCAGCCGGACTTGGCGACATCCGGTGGATCGGCTCCGGCAATATCGGCGCCACCAACGTGCTGCGCACTGGCCGCAAGGGGCTGGCGGCTGCAACGTTGCTGCTCGACGCCGGCAAGGGCGTCGTCGCCGTTCTTCTGGCCGGCCGTCTGTTCGGGCCGGACCCGGCGCTTGCCGCCGGTTTCGGCGCGCTGGTCGGTCACGTCGCGCCGGTGTGGCTCCGATTCCGCGGCGGAAAAGGGGTTGCAACCGGCCTCGGCGTGCTGCTGGCCACCTTCTGGCCGGTCGGCGTCCTCTGCTGCCTCGTCTGGCTCATCGTGGCGGCGCTCTGGCGCATGTCCTCGCTGTCCTCACTCGCCTCCTTCCTCGCGGCCCCAGTGCTTTCGGCCCTGCTCGGAGAATGGCGCACCTGCTGGCTTGCGCTCCCGCTGGCCGCAGTCGTCTTGCTGCGCCACCGGGACAATATCCGCCGGCTGCTTACCGGGACCGAGCCCAGAATAGGGGCGGGACATTGAAGCCGGAGGAAGTGCTCGACCGGCTGCGACTCGCACGCACCGAAGGCATCGGCCCAATCGCCTCGCGCCGCCTCCTCGATCGCTATGGCTCCGCCGCCGCCGCGCTTGACGCCTTGCCCGCGCTGGCGCGAGCCGGCGGCCGGAGCCGGGCGCCCCGAATCCCCTCGCCAGGCGCGGCGCGCGAGGAAGTGGAGCGATTGACGAAGCTCGGGGCCAGCCTCCTGATCCTGGGCGGACCCGATTATCCCCCGCTTCTGGCTCTGCTCGCCGATGCGCCACCCACGCTCGGCGTCCTCGGCGATCCAGCCGTGCTTTCCCAGCGGGCGGTTGCCATCGTCGGCGGCCGCAACGCCTCCGCCAACGGCCAGCGGATCGCCGAGGAACTGGCCAGTGCACTTGCCGCCGCTGGTCTGCCGATCGTCTCTGGCATGGCGCGCGGCATCGACGCTGCGGCCCATCGCGGTGCACTCGCGTCCGGGCGGACGGTCGCCGCCGTTGCCGGAGGGCTCGATGTTCCGTACCCGCCCCAGCACTCGAGCCTGCAGGCCGCAATTGCGAACAACGGCGCAGTCGTGTCCGAGGCGCCGCTCGGCACCGCTCCGCAGGCCCGCCACTTCCCGCGCCGCAATCGAATCATCGCCGGCCTCGTGGTCGGCGTGGTGGTGATCGAGGCCGCACCGCTTTCCGGCAGCCTGATCACGGCGCGGCTTGCCCTCGAGGCCGGGCGGGAACTCTTTGCAGTTCCCGGCTCTCCGCTCGATCCGCGCACACGTGGGTCGAACGACCTGATCCGGCAAGGTGCCTACCTGGTCGAAACTGCAGCCGACGTGCTCGACCACCTGCCCGCTTCTGCGGCCGTCGGCGATGCCAACCGGTTGTTCCCCTTGGCCGGCGCGAAGCCCTCTGCGAGCGTACCAC
>JBOHMK010000038.1:0-5219 GCA_050730115.1 Acetobacteraceae bacterium | reverse complement strand
CTCATGATGCGCCCGGGCGCGATCGAGTTGACGGTGATGTTGTGCGGTCCGACTTCGCGGGAGAGGCCTTTGGCCCAGGCGTGCATCGCTGCCTTGGCTGCAAAGGCGGCATTCAGGCGGTCGGGCTCGGATTTGCCGGTGATGCTGATGATGCGACCCCAGCGGGCAGAGATCATCTGCGGCAACAGGCGATGCGTGAGCTCGCGGTGGCGGGTGAAGTTGAGGGTCATCGCCTCCTCCCACGCGGCATCGGGGGCATCGACGGGAAGCAGCCGGCTGCCACCGGCGCAATTGACCAGAATCTCGACACGGCCGAGGGCAGCGAGGGCCTTGGCAGAGATGGTGCGCGCTGCCTCGGGTGCCATGAGGTCCTGGATGATCGGCACCGGCGCCGATCCGCCGCCGGCAACGATTTCGGCAGAGAGTGCCTCTATGAGGTCGGTGCGGCGCGCCACCAGTGCCAGCCGCACCCCCTCGGCGGCGAGCGCACCGGCGATCGCGCGCCCGATTCCGACACTGGCACCGCTCAGGAGTGCCGTCCGGTCGGCAAGACGGAGGTCCAAGCCGCGCTTCCTTGGCCCGGCTAATCCGCAGCCTCGGCGTAGGCCTCGAGGGGCGCGCAGGTGCAGACCAGATGGCGGTCTCCGTAGACGTTATCCACCCGCTTGACGGGCGGCCAGAATTTCGCTTGGGCAACGAACGGCCGGGGGAAAGCGGCCTCGGTCCGGGAATAGGAATGCTGCCAGGAGTCGGAGAGAAGCTCGGCGGCAGTGTGCGGGGCATTCTTCAGCGGGTTGTCGCGTCGGTCGAACCGGCCGACGGCGATCGCCGCGATCTCCTCGCGGATCGCGATCATCGCTTCGCAGAACCGGTCGAGTTCGGCCTTGGTCTCGCTTTCGGTTGGCTCGACCATCAGCGTTCCGGCGACCGGCCAGGACATCGTCGGCGCATGAAATCCGAAATCCTGCAGCCGCTTGGCGATGTCCTCGACGCTGATGCCGGCTTGGTCCTGAAAGCCGCGGCAATCGAGGATACACTCATGCGCCACCATGCCGCGGGTGCCGCTGTAGAGCACCGGGTAGTGCGGGCGGAGGCGGGCTGCAATGTAGTTTGCATTCAGGATCGCGATCTCGCTTGCCCGCTTCAGGCCGGCCGCACCCATCATCCGGATGAAGGCATAGCTGATCGGCAGGATCATGGCGCTGCCGAACGGCGCCGAGGCCACCGGGCCATAGCCAGTCTCCGGGCCGGCGGCGGCGGCAAGGGGATGGTTCGGCAAGTGGGGCGCGAGATGGGCGGCGACCGCGATCGGGCCCACTCCGGGACCGCCGCCGCCATGCGGGATGCAGAAGGTCTTGTGCAGATTGAGATGGCAGACATCGGCACCGATCGCTGCCGGACTGGCGAGCCCGAGCTCGGCATTCATGTTGGCGCCGTCCATATAAACCTGTCCGCCAGCGCGATGGACGAGGTCGCAGATATCGCGGATTCCCTCCTCGAACACGCCGTGGGTGCTGGGGTAGGTGACCATCAGCGCGGCCAGTCGTTCCGCATGGAGACCGGCTTTGGCGCGGAGATCCTCGAGATCGATGTTGCCCTGGTGGTCGCACGCAACGACGACCACGCGGAGCCCGGCCATCGTGGCACTCGCCGGATTGGTGCCGTGCGCGCTCTCGGGAATGAGGCAGATATCGCGCACGCCTTGGCCGCGGGCCTCGTGCCAGGCACGGATCGCAAGCAGCCCGGCAAGCTCACCCTGAGCGCCGGAGTTGGGCTGCAGCGAGACGGCGGGAAACCCGGTGATCGCCGAGAGCTGACCGGAGAGAAGGCGGATCAGCTCGGCGTAGCCTTGGGTCTGATCGGGCGGCGCGAATGGATGGATTTCGGTGAAGCCGGGCAAGCTCACCGGGATCATCTCTGCCGCGGCGTTCAGCTTCATCGTACAGGAGCCGAGTGGAATCATGCTGCGGGTGAGCGAAATATCCTTTTCTTCGAGCCGGCGGATGTAGCGCAGCATGGCGTGTTCCGAGCGATGTGCGCGGAACACCTCATGGGTGAGAAAGGGCGAACTGCGGGCGAGGTCGGCGGGGACGCCGCCTGCCGCATCGGCGAGCGGTGCTCCGATGATAGCGGCCAGCCCTGCAAGCTCGGTTTCGGTTACCGTTTCGTCGAGTGCGATCGCTACCCGGCTGGCGCTGAGGCGGCGCAGATTGAACCCTGCCGAGAGCGCCTTGGCGATGAGGGCATCGGCGCCCTCCAGGGGCTCGATCGCGATGGTGTCGAAGAACGCATCATGGACGAGCGTGTGACCAGCGCGGCTCGCCGCCTCGGCGAGCAGCCGGGCGGCGAGCCCAACCCTCGCGGCGATCCGCGCCAATCCGTCCGGCCCGTGCCAGATCGCATAGAAGCCGGCCAGCACGGCGAGCAAGACCTGGGCGGTGCAGATGTTGGAGGTTGCCTTTTCGCGGCGGATGTGCTGCTCGCGCGTCTGCAGCGCGAGCCGTATCGCGGGCCCGCCTGCGGCATCGACGCTGACGCCCACCAGTCTTCCTGGCATCTGGCGGCGCAAGCTTTCGCGCGTGGCCAGGAAGCCGGCATGCGGGCCACCGAACCCCATTGGCACACCGAAGCGCTGTGCCGACCCGATGACGACGTCGGCACCCATTTCGCCGGGCGGGCGCAGGGCGACCAGCGCCAGGGGATCGGCAGCGACGATCGCGAGTGCATCCGCTTCGTGGGCGGCGGCGATCTCGGCCGTGAGGTCACGCACGGCGCCGCAACTCGCGGGATATTGCATCAGCAACCCGAACGGCCGCGCCGAGGCGATGGCCTTTGTATCCCCTGGTACCACGCCCTTGATGTCAACTCCGCGCGGCTTCGCCCTGGTCGCCACCACGGCACGAGTCTGCGGATGCACATCGTCAGCGATCAGGAAGCCGCGGCCGGCATGGCGTTGCGGCGCGTGCGCCATCGCCATTGCCTCGGCCGCGGCCGTGCCCTCGTCGAGCAGCGAGGCATTGGCGATCTCCATGCCAGTGAGCTCGATGATCATGGTCTGGAAATTCAGCAGCGCCTCGAGCCGGCCTTGCGCGATCTCCGGCTGATAGGGCGTGTAGGCGGTGTACCACCCCGGGTTCTCGAACACGTTGCGGCGGATCACCGCGGGCATGTGGGTGCCGTGATAGCCCTGTCCGATCAGCGACTTGCGCACCACGTTGCGCCCGGCGAGGCGGGTGAGATCGGCCATCGCCGCCGCCTCGCCGATGGGGGGCGCGAGATCGAGCGGCTGGTGGCTCCGGATGGTCTGAGGCAGCGTACGCTGGATCAGCTCCTCGAGGCCCGTGCAGCCGATCTCGGAGAGCATCGCCCGGACTTCGGCGCTGTCTGGGCCGATGTGGCGCGAGCCGAAAAACCCGCTCTCGCCGAGCGCGGCGAAGCCGGCCAGAGCGTCCATCAGAGCGTCTCCAGGTAGGCCTTATACGCCGCCTCATCCATCAATGCGGAGACATCGAACCCGGCCCCTTCGAGGCGAAAGAACCAGCCCTCGCCCATGGGGTTGCGATTGACCAGCGCCGGTTCATCGACGATTGCCTTGTTGGTCTCGGCGATCCGTCCGGCGAGCGGGGCAAAGATGTCTGATGCTGCCTTGACGCTCTCGACGGTCGCACAAGGCTCACCTGCAGTAACGTTGCGCCCGGGATCGGGCAACTCGACAAACACGAGGTCACCAAGCTGGGATTGGGCGTGATCGGTGATCCCGACGGTTGCTGTTGCACCGTCGAGTCGGACCCATTCGTGATCCTTGGTGTAGCGGGTTTCCGGCATCGCGGCGCACTCCCGGGTGTGAGGCCCCCCGCCGGTCCCATACCGGCGGGTGAGGCCCCCCTCTGTCGCGGAACCTGAGAGATTCGGGCCCGGACACCGAGCAGGCCCTTACTCCGTCGGTGCGGCGGGCAGTTGAGATCTTGCCGCCGGCTTTCCAGAGACCCATCCGCGCGCGGTCCTTTTGCCTGAGCGTTTCCGGGGGCCGGTTGCGCCTTCGGCGGCGGGCCTGGCGGGGCCCGCTCTCTCCCGCGCGCGCTTCGTGCGGGCGAGCGGCACCATGCCGGATCCGTCCCCAAGCTGCAACACTCCTGCCGAGCGCCTTGTCAAGTTGACTGTGCAGCCCGGCACGGCGCTCGGAGGTTGTTTGAGCCGGCGATCCACGCCTCCGGTCAGCCCACCTCCGGCGATCGCCGGCTAGAGCAATATCACCCTGACTGGAATCGCCAGATGCCGGTCAGGGTGATGAAATTGCTCGAGAAAACAAACATGGAGCGCGTTCAGCCAGGCTGAACGTGCTCTAGGCGAAGGCAACGTGCCGTGCGAGGAGGGCGGATGGCTGTCTATACGGAAGTCACCGACGAGGCGGTGGCCGAGTTTCTCGCTGAGTACGAGCTCGGCAGCATCGTGGCTTTTCGCGGCATCGCCGAAGGTGTCGAAAACAGCAACTACTCGCTGAAGACGACACGCGGTGAGTACATCCTCACCCTCTATGAACGGCGGGTTGCGCCGGAAGATCTGCCGTGGTTCCTGGGGTTGATGGAGCATCTTGCTGCGCGCGCCATTCCGGCGCCGCGGCCGGTCGTTGGGCGCGATGGGAAGAACCTCCGCCGGCTTGCCGGCCGGCACGCGGCGATTACCACCTTTCTCCCGGGCGTCTGGCCACGGCGGGTACGTCAGGCCCATTGTGCACCGCTCGGGGAGGCGTTGGCGCGGCTGCATCTGGCTGGAGCGGACTACCCGCGCTCGCGAGCGAACCGACTCGGCCCGGGAGACTGGGCACGGCTGCTTGCGGCCAGCACGCCTGCCGGCGATCAGGTGCGGCCCGGGCTGATCGGCGAGCTCGAGCGGGCGCTGACGCGCATCCTCGCCGCTTGGCCAGAGGGGCTGCCGCGCGGGCAGATCCATGCCGATCTCTTCCCGGACAACGTCTTTTTCCTGGAAGAGAAGATTTCCGGAATGATCGACTTCTACTTTGCGGCGACGGACCTCTATGCGTACGATGTCGCGGTTTGCCTCAATGCGTGGTGCTTTGAGCCGGATTTTTCCTGTAACGTCACCAAGGCACGCGCGTTGCTTACTGCTTACGACGCCGTGCGCCCGCTGGTAGCGGAGGAAAGAGCGGCCTTGCCGGTGCTCTGCCAGGGTGCTGCGATCCGCTTCCTGCTGACGCGGCT
>JBOHMK010000037.1:0-3347 GCA_050730115.1 Acetobacteraceae bacterium | reverse complement strand
CCATCTCGCTGCCCTCGAGGTAGCCGCGGCGCTGCATCCGCTCCTCGAGCGCCTTGAGCTGCTCCTCGTCGATGAAGACGTTGAGCTCCCCCGATTCGGCGAAGTCGAGCAGGCTGACAAAGAAGGTCGCCGTCTTGATCGGCTGTTTGCCTTTGGCGGCGAGCCACGCCAGCGACGAGCCGAGCAGTGTGCCACCAAGGCAGTAACCGATGGCGTTCACTTCCTGCTCGCCGGTCGCCTTCCTGATCGCCTCCACCGCGTCGAGCACGCCCTCTTTCATATAATCGTCGAAGCCCTTGTCGGCCAGCTTCTCGTCCGGGTTGACCCAGCTCACCATGAAAACGGTGTGGCCCAGCGCCACCGCCCAGCGCACGAAGCTGTTCTTCGGGCGAAGGTCGAGGATATAGAATTTGTTGATCCATGGCGGAATAATCAAAAGCGGTCGCTTCAGAACCGTGTCCGTAGCGGGTGCATATTGGATCAGCTGCATCAGATCGTTCTGATAGATCACCTGCCCGGGCGAGACGGCGATGTTGCCGCCGACCTGGAAGGCGTCGAGGTCGGTCATCTTGATGTGCAGCCGACCCTTGCCGCGATCGAGGTCGGCCAGCAGATTCGAGAGGCCCTTGAGCAGATTCTCGCCGCCGGTCTCGGCGGTCTTGCGCAGTACCTCCGGGTTGGTGAGCACGAAATTGCTCGGGCTCATCGCCTCGACGAACTGCCGCGCATAAAAATCGACTTTCTGCGCCGTCTTCGGGTCGAGCCCGTCCACCCGACCCACCACATCCTGCACGAAGCGCGCGGAAAGCAGGTAGGATTGCTTGATGAAATCGAAGATTTCGTTTTCTTTCCAGGCCGGATCCTTGAACCGCCGGTCCGCCGGCGCAGCTTCGATCACCGGTTCGCTGTCGAGACCCATGACGCGCCGCGCGGTGTTCTGCCAGAGCGTCATATAATCCTGCCAGAAACCAATCTGGGCTTGCATCAACTCGGCGGGGCTGCTGATCAGCCGGGTCGTCATCTCGAAGAAGGCACGACCGATATTCAGCGGATCGAACGGCTGATCCGCGCCTGACTGCCGCTGCAGCCATTCACTCACAATCCGCTGCGAGCGCTCGGCGACATCCGCCATCGACCGGCCGATCAACGCCGGGTCCGGCAGCCTGTAGGCAGGGCCGGTGGGCTTCTCGGTGTCGGCCATAGGAGCCTCCTTTCCACGGCAACAAGGCCCGCGCTAAACCTGGGCCTCGGCGGCTCGCAGGGCCAGCCAGACAGCCAACAAGATAGCAGGTGACGGCGTGGTTGCTAATCAGAATTGGGGGGTGCGGGTAAGCGTTGCAGCAAAAGCTTAACCGAACGCTTTCGGGCGCAATGTTGCTGCTCGTCACGGCGGCGCTTGCAGGATGCGCGTCCGCCCCGGCGGCGATCAATCCGGTAAGCTGGTGGCATAGCCTGGAAGGCGGCCCGATCGCCAGCAAACGCCCGCCACCGCCGGGTGCTGAGGCACCCTATCCCAACCTCGCCAACGTCCCGGCCTCACCTGCCTTCCTCCCCGCGCCCGAGCGGGACCAGATTTCGGCGGCCCTGCTCGCCGATCGCACGCGTGCGACCCGGCAGGCGGCGCTGGAGCCGCTGCCGGATGCCACCGCAAGTGACGCCGGGCCGTCACTCCTGACACCTGCCACGGCCGCACCCGCACCGACCGCAGGCGCCGCGAGCGCAAGCCTGCCGGCGGTCACTCGCCCCGCAACGGCACCAGAGCCTCAGCCGCCGGCTCAAGTGCAGCCGGCAAACGTTGCGGCTGCGGTCGCCGCCCTGCCCACCTTGCCGTTGGCACCCCCGCCGCCGCCGGCAATTGCAGGCGTGACCCAGCCGGGACCGCCGGCGGCACCCTTTGTCGAAGCGTCGCCCGGAGAACTCAGGATCAGCTTTCCGCTTGGCTCTGCAGTGCTGCCGGCGGCCGATCGGCGGCGGCTGGCCGCCCTGGCAGCGCGGCGCGGCAGCGCGGATCTGGCGGTGATCGGATTCGGCGACGCCGATGCGTCCGATACCCTGGCGCAGTCGGCGGCTCTCCGTCTCGGCCTCGCCCGCGCTCAGGCCGTCGCAGCAACGCTCGCTCAGTCGAACGTGCCGGAATCCGCAATCCGCCTGGGCGCCGAGGCCTCGGGCAATGGCGCCCTCGTGCAGCTGATCAAGTAATACGTCAGATGACTGCGAAGCCCTGTTTTCTCCGCCTGAACCGCCCGCTCAGATTGATCTAGCCACGCTGCTCGAGCGGCACCAGGTGGCGCTCGACCGGGCCCGTATAGAGCTGGCGCGGCCGGCCGATGCGCTGCGAGGGATCCTCCATCATTTCTTTCCACTGGCTGATCCAGCCAACCGTACGGGCAACCGCGAACAGCGCCGTAAACATGCTGGTCGGGAACCCCATCGCCTTGAGAATGATGCCGGAGTAAAAATCGACATTCGGGTAGAGTTTGTGACTGACGAAGTAATCGTCCTGGAGCGCTATCCGCTCCAGTTCGGTGGCAAGGTCGAGCAGCGGATCATCCTTGATGCCAAGCTCGTCCAGCACCTCGTGGCAGGTGCGCTGCATGATCTTGGCACGTGGATCGTAATTCTTGTAAACGCGGTGGCCGAAGCCCATCAGCCGGACGTTGCTGTTGCGATCCTTCACCTTGGCGATAAAGGCGGGGATCGCCTTTACGCCGCCAATCTCGCCCAGCATTTTCAGAACCGCCTCGTTGGCGCCGCCGTGTGCCGGCCCCCAGAGGCTGGCGATCCCGGCGGCGATGCAGGCGAACGGAGTGGCGCCGGTCGAGCCGGCGAGCCTGACCGTGCTCGTGGAGGCATTCTGCTCGTGGTCAGCGTGCAAGGTGAGAATGCGGTCCATCGCGCGTGCGAGCACCGGGTTCCCTTGGAACGGCTCGCTCGGCACCGCGTTCATCATGTACAGGAAATTCTCGGCGTAGTTGAGCGCATTGTTCGGATAAACGAACGGTTGGCCCATCGCGTATTTATAGGCCCAGGCGGCGATCGTTGGCATCTTGGCGATCAGGCGGAACGCGCTGATGCGACGATGCTCGGGGTTCGCGATGTCGAGGCTGTCATGATAGAAGGCTGACAGCGCCCCGACGACGCCGCACATCACCGCCATCGGATGGGCATCGCGGCGGAAACCCTCGAAGAAGCGCCGGATCTGCTCGTGCAACATCGTGTGATGCCGCACGCCCCGGTCGAACTCCGCGAGCTCGGCCTGGTCCGGGAGTTCGCCGTTGAGAAGCAGATACGCGACCTCCAGGAAGTGCGCATGCTCGGCCAGTTCCTCGATCGGGTAGCCGCGGTAG
>JBOHMK010000036.1:0-2712 GCA_050730115.1 Acetobacteraceae bacterium | reverse complement strand
GGCAGTGGCGGTTGGTCTTCCGGTGGGACGGTGGCCGGGGCGAGGCGGGCAGTGTCTATCTGGACGACCACAGCTACAGATAAGCGAGGTGAGCCATGCTGATGACGAAGCGCAAGCCGGCCACGGTCGGCGAGATTCTGATCGAGGAGTTTATGCGGCCGATGGGGCTAACCCAGGCCGCATTGGCCGAGGCGATGGGCGTTCAGCGCAAGCACGCGAACGAGTTGTGCAACAATCGCCGGACCGTGACGGCGGCGACAGCGCTCATCCTCGCGCGAGTGTTCGGCAACAGTCCCGACTTCTGGCTGAACGTGCAACGGCGCAGCGATCTGTGGGAGGCGATGAACAATCCCCGCGAGCGCGACCGGATCGAACGCGCGACGCCGCTCGGCACCGCGGCGTGATGTTCGTCACCTGGAAGGGAAGGATGCTCTGGCGTAGAAATCGGCCGTTCCGCCCGCGCGGCCCACGCGCCATGCTGCCGGAGTGCCGCGACCACGCGCCAGCTTGGGCGTTCTGCCTGACGACCTTTACCTCGAGCCGGAGCCCTGGCCCTGCACGGGGCTGCCCCCGAAGCACGATGTCGAGGCGTGGACCGTCACGGACGATTGGCCCAACTCCGTGCCGATCAGCGACGCCGAGCTCGAGGTGTTCGACGCATGGTTCGGCGATCTCTTCGATGAGCTGTTCGGGCGGCACCGATGATCTTGAGAGGACAATCGCGCTGACCGTGCCGTTGCGCGCCGCCTTGGATCTGCGCGTCTCGACGGCGCGGCAGGCAAAGCACGATGTCTCGATTCCCGATCAGAAGCGGCAGGGTGAAACCTGCTGCGCCTCACGTGGGTACCAGCTTGTCGAGACCTGCGTCGAGCCAGGCGCTTCTGCCGCGAATGATCGCCGGCCTGACGCTATCCGAGCCGGACCGCGGCAGCATCAACTTCGTGCCCTATCAGGAGCGGACGGCTGAGGCCATGCCGAATTCCGACATGCGAAGGGTCAAGGAAGCCGATGGAGACCTGGAGGCTATGTTGATACCCCTGAGGCGCCGGACCGGACGAAGGGCAGCCGGGACAAGACGCCACCGAAGCGCCTGGTCATGGCACCGCCTGAGCGGGACGGGCATGAGGGTCGGCAACCCCGCGCCGGCTGAACGTCCCGGAATTTTTCCCGGGGATTGCGTGTGGCGGGAGGTCTGGAATCGGACAACTGTCCCACTGCGCCCGGTCCCGACGGTGCCCGGTGGGACCCTCCTCGCGATGGTCGGCGGTCGGGCTCTGGCATCATCGCGCAACGCGCGGCTTTTGCAGCACGTGCTCCCCTGCTGCCCCGCTCTTGCTGCGATGCGGCGGCGCCGTCCGAATCGGTCGCGACCGTCCTGCGGTGCATGGTGGCCGGTCCCGACGGTGCCTGATCGGGCTCTCTTTCAGGTGGGCATCGTGAGCCGGCGGATGGTTGTTGCGCGGTGCGAATGGCCGAGGCACTGGGGGTCCGCCGTATGCGCCATCATCCGCCCCTCGCGTTCGAGGGTTTGCCGAGCCTATATTGTCGCCTGCCTGCTGCCGGGGTGGGATGGAAGGCGATGCTGACCATTGAAGTCGAGCGTGAAGAGGATGGCCGCTGGATCGCAGAGGTTCCGGCGTTGCCTGGCGTCATGGCCTATGGCGCGACGGCGGCCGAAGCGAAGAACGGGGCGACGGCCCTTGCCCTTCGGGTGCTGGCCGAGCGGATCGAGCGCGGCGAAGCGATACCGTCCGAAGCAGGTAACCTCTTCATCGCTGCATGAGTGGGCCGCCGGCGGTCAAGGCGGCTCGGGTTCTGGCGGCACTTTATCGTAGCGGATGGACTCTCGAGCGGCAGGCTGGTTCACACTGCACGCTGGAGCGTCCGGGCTGGCCGGACTACGTCTTTGCCTTTCATGACAAGGAAGAAATCGGCCCGCGCATGATGACGCGCGTCGCCAAGCATACCGGGCTGCGTCCCGAGGACCTCTGATTGGCGACCCGCAAGCGCGGCATCCTGACCGCCCCCCCGAGCCCGGCGGACTGGTGGAAGCATCTGCGGCTCTGGAAGCGGGCCTTCTGGAAGCGCGAGCACCAGGCGGCGAAGCGGGCAGCCGCATCCAACCGTCCGGGGCAGCGGGGGCGCCCGCAGGGGGCCTGACGAGCCGGGTGCAGATTGCGGTTTGTAGATTGCATTGTGGGCTGAACGCCTGGTTCTTCCACAATGCGCCGCGTAATCAATGCGTTCCATGCCAGACGTGGCGGATGGGGTGGGATTCGAACCCACGAACCCTTGCGGGTTGGCGGTTTTCAGGACCGCTGCCTTCAGCCGCTCGGCCACCCATCCGGGCCAGGCGGAGGGTATCGGAGCGGAGGGTGTCGGGGCAACCGGGAGTGGCGGGTTGGCCGATGGCGCGGCTGTGCTATGCCTCGGCCGCAATCCCCGAGAGAGGACCAGGAAACTTGCGCATTGCCATGATCGGCGGCGGCTATGTGGGTCTCGTCTCCGGCGCCTGCTTCGCCGAATTCGGGGTCGAGGTCGCGGTCGTCGAGTCCGACCCGCAACGTCTCGCCCTTCTGCTCGAAGGCCGGATTCCGATCTATGAGCCGGGCCTCGAGGCGCTGGTTGCGAATAACCTCGCAGCCGGCCGGCTCCGCTTCGGCGCCGACGGCAAGGCCGCCGTGGACGGGGCCGAGGCGATCTTCATCGCGG
>JBOHMK010000035.1:0-4118 GCA_050730115.1 Acetobacteraceae bacterium | reverse complement strand
GTGTTTGTCTGCATCTCACCGAACGCGACGTGATCGCCTCGACCCACCGCGGACATGGTCATTGCATCGCCAAGGGCTGCGACGTGAAGGGGATGATGCGGGAGATTTTCGGCCGCGCCGGAGGTCTCTGCGGCGGCAAGGGCGGCTCGATGCACATCGCCGACATCTCCAGGGGCATGCTCGGCGCCAACGGCATCGTCGGTGGCGCGCCGCCGCTGATCTGCGGCGCGGCGCTGACGGCCAAGGTGCGCGGCACCGGCGGGGTCGCGATTGCGTTCTGCGGCGATGGCGGCGCCAACCAGGGCACGACCGCGGAGGGCATGAATCTTGCGTCCGTCTGGAAGCTGCCGGCGATCTTCGTGATTGAAGACAACGGATATGCGGAGTCGACGGCCTCCGCCTGGTCGCTTGCCGGCGATCCGGTCAAGCGCGCCGAAGGCTACGGAATGCCGGGGACACGAGTAAACGGGCGCGATTTCTTCGCCGTGCACCAGGCTGCGGGCGAGGCGATCGAGCGGGCGCGGAAAGGGGAGGGGCCATCGCTGCTGCACGTCAAGCTCGAACGCTTCTTTGGCCATTTCGAAGGCGATGCGATGACCTATCGGGCCGCGGACGAAGTTGCAGAACTGCGCGCCGAACGTGATTGCCTCGCCTTTTTCCGCCGCCGCGTCACCGAAGCGGGCCTGCTCGAGGGCGCTCAGCTCGAGGCGATCGACCGGGAAGCGGCGGCGTTGATCGAAGAGGCGGTGAGCGAGGCCAAGGCGGCTTCGTTCCCCAAGCCGGCAGAGCTTCTGACCGACGTTTACGTTTCGTACTGAAAAGAGGGCACGATGCCGAAGAAATCGTTCCGCCAGGCCGTCAACGAAGCGCTTCGCCAGGAGATGGAGCGCGATTCCTCGGTCGTTCTGATGGGCGAGGACATCGCCGGCGGCATGGGCGCCCCCGGCGAAGATGATGCCTGGGGCGGCCCGCTCGGCGTGACCAAGGGGCTGCTCGCCCGCTTCGGGCGTGAGCGAGTCCTCGATACGCCGATTTCGGAATCCGCCTTCATCGGTGCTGCGGCCGGCGCCGCCGCGACCGGGCTTCGGCCGGTCGCCGATTTAATGTTCGTCGATTTCATGGGGGTCTGCTTCGATCAGATATTCAACCAGGCGGCCAAGTTCCGCTACATGTTCGGCGGCAAGGCAAAAACGCCGATGGTCATCCGCACCATGTACGGGGCGGGCTTCCGCGCCGCCAGCCAGCACAGCCAGTGCCTCTATCCGCTGTTCACCCACATTCCGGGGCTCAAGGTCGTGATCCCGTCTTCGCCTTACGAGGCGAAGGGACTGATGATCCAGGCGATCCGCGACGACGATCCGGTGATCTTCTTCGAGCACAAGGCGATGTACGACGACGAAGAAGAAGTGCCGGACGAGGCCTACACGATCCCGTTCGGCGAAGCGAATTTCCTCCGCGAAGGCCCGGATGCAACGATCGTGGCGCTCGGGCGGATGGTGAAATTCTCGCGCGAAGCCGCGGATCTTCTGGAGCGGGAGAAGATCGATTGCACGCTTATCGACCCCAGAACCGCCTCGCCGCTCGATATCGGTGCGGTCCTCGAGAGCGTGCGCGAAACCGGGCGTCTCGTGATCGTGGATGAGGCGAGCCCGCGCTGCAACATGGCGACCGATATCTCCGCGCAGGTCGCCGAGCAGGCGTTCGATGCACTCAAGGCGCCGATCCGCATGGTCTCGCCACCGCACGTGCCGGTGCCGTTCTCGCCCGTGCTCGAGGACGAGTTCATTCCGTCTGTGGAAAAGATCGCTGCGGCCGTGCGCTCGGTCACGGCGGCACCGGCCCGCCGCGCCGCCTGAGGGGAATGAAGGATGGCCGGGATCTCGCCGCTGACCATGCCGAAGCTCGGCCTTTCGATGACCGAGGGCGAAGTTGCGTCCTGGCACAAGGCGGAAGGGGATAAGATCGAGGCCGGTGAGGAAATTGCCGAGATCGAGACACCGAAGATCACGACCAGCCTCGAAAGCCCTGCCGCCGGCACGCTTCGCCGCCGCGTCGTCGGGTCAGGCGAGGCCGTTCCTGTGGGCGCGCTGATCGGCGTGCTCGCCGATGCGGCGACGTCGGAATCGGAGATCGAGGCCTTCATCGCCGAGTGGCGGGAGAGGTTTGCCGCCGAGAAGGCGGCCGAGCCTGAAGCAGCCGCTGCGGAGCCGGAACGGATCGCGACACCGTTCGGGCCGATCCAGGTGCTGGAGGCGGGTCCGGCCGAGGGGCAGCCGCTGGTGCTGCTGCACGGCTTCGGAGCGGATCTTCTTTCCTTCCTTTTGTTGCAGCCGCTGCTGGCACACCGCTGCCGCACACTGGCGGTCGATCTGCCCGGTCATGGCGGATCGACCAAGAATTTGCCGGGCCCGGATCCGGCCTCGCTTGCCAAAGCAGTGGGCGCCGCGATGACCGCCCGCGGCGTCCGGAAGGCGCACCTGGTCGGGCATTCGCTCGGCGGCGCCGTGGCGCTGGCGCTGACGGAACGGGAACCGGAGCGGAGCCTTTCGCTGCTGCTGATCTCGCCGGCAGGCCTCGGGCCCGAGATCAATGCCGATTTCATCTCGGGTTTCCTCGCGGCGCGCCGCCCGCGCGCGCTTGCCGCCGTGCTGCAGATGCTGTTCGCCGACGAAAAGACGCCGGTCAGCCACGAGATGATCGATGCCGTGCTGCGCGCGAAACGGCTGGACGGTGCCGAGGCGGCGCTGGCGGCGATCGCGGCGGCGAATTTTCCCGAGGGCCGGCAGACGATTTCGCTTCGCCCGGTTCTGGCCGACCCGGACCGGCCGGCGCAGGTCGTGTGGGGCCGGCGTGATCGGATCATCCCCGTGAGCCACGCGAGCGGCCTGCCGCCACACGTGAAGGTCACGATCTTCGAGGATGCCGGGCATGTCGCGCACCTCGAGAAGCCGGAGGACGTGGCCCGGTTGATCTGAACACGGCCGGCAATCCGGATTGTTCAACATTTGGAACCAAGTTTCGCATGTTTCTTTACCTCCTGACTTCGGCCGCAGAGCGCGCGCGTGGTGGCTGAGCTTCCCGTAGCTTCTGAGGGAAATCTCGTGCCAAGATAGTGCTTCGCAATGAAATCAAATGGATAGCATGGGAGACGCGGCGGCGTATGCGGCAGGCGTAAGTGTCCATCCGGGGACTCCGGGAGGCATTTGAATCGGTTAGCGAGTCGGGCTTGATCCGGCTCAACCGGCGGTGATTGGTCACGAAGCAGCGACGCCTAAGCACCGCAAGAGCTGCCGGCACTCATCCGGCCTACGGTGCGCGGCGGATGGTTGGATGCTATGCGCGGCTGACGAACGACAGCGCCGTCCGTCCTCAGCCGGTAGCAGCAGGATCACCGCTGAGACCCCCATGCCTTCCGTATTGCGTTCCGGCGCGCAATTGTTGCAAGGTCACAACTGCGTGAACCCAAGAGCACATTACTGATAATCAATGAAATCCATCGAGCCGGTAGCATTAGGATTGGCATCGCAAGGTCGTCCACACGTCGTAACGCTCAGCGCGGCGGAGGCATGAATTTGCTCTGAAGAAACAGAAGAATGACCGTCCGGCGAGGGCCGATGGCGGGGAACTGGAATCGCCGCGCGATTCTGGGGCCGCGTGAATCCGCTCGAGGAAACAACATAGCAGTTCGCTCAGTCAGGCTGAACACGCAAGCTGAACACGCTCGGGGGTGGCAGGATGAAAGTCATCTTTCCAATCATCGTTTGCGCAACACTGGGACTCGCTGCCTGCGCCGGGAACGCGCCGGGGCCAACGGCTACAGCCGCGCCCGTGAACGTCACGCCGTATATCGGTCACTACTACGCCGGGACAATCACCGGCGTCATGTACCCGGGGAGAGACGATGCCCAAGAGATTGTGAGTCTCGTCAAGAATACAGACGGCTCGCTGGCCGTCACGCACTGCTTCAAGAAGCACGGCGACTTCAGTGCGATAGCTCCCGCGAGGGACATGACGTGCCTCACAACCCCGGCAACGCTCGCGGGCGATAGGCTCGGCTTCACCGGCAGCGACGGAGACCGCGTGACCCTCACGCTCAATACCGGCGGGAAGTCGATATT
>JBOHMK010000034.1:0-2553 GCA_050730115.1 Acetobacteraceae bacterium | reverse complement strand
CGCTGCCAGCCGCAGGTGATGGGCGCTGCACTCGATCTCCTGCACAACGCCGCCCGCACTTTGGAAACCGAGGCCGCCGGCGTCACTGACAATCCGCTGATCTTCGTCGCTGACGATGGCACGGCGGAGGCGCTTTCGGGCGGCAATTTTCATGCCGAGCCGGTCGCTTTCGTCGCCGATTCGATTGCCCTCGTGCTCTGCGAAATCGGCTCGATATCGGAACGGAGAATCGCCATGCTGATCGACCCGACGCTCTCCGGTCTGCCCGCCTTCCTGACGCCAAAACCAGGCCTGAATTCCGGCTTCATGCTCGCCCAGGTGACAGCCGCGGCACTGGTGGCCGAGAACAAGCTCGCCGCCGCACCGGCGAGCGTCGATTCCATCCCCACTTCCGCCAACCAGGAAGATCACGTCTCGATGGCGGCGCACGGCGCGCGGCGGCTCCGCCAGATGGCTGCCAATACGGCAGCAGTCATCGGCATCGAACTGCTCGCCGCCGCTCAAGGGTGTGATTTCCATGCCCCCCTCATTTCGTCCGTCCCGCTCGAAGCGGTACGCGCGCGGCTGCGCGCCAAGGTCGCGCCCCTCGCCGAGGATCGCCTGTTCGCGCCCGACATCGAGGCCGCGAAGGCGCTGATCGCGGACGGCGTCCTGGACCAGGCAGTGGCACCCATCGCACTGCCATCGGTTGGCTGAGCGGAAGGAAACCGTCGTGACCCGGATCGACAACATGCGCACCATCCGCGCGCCGCGCGGAACCGAACTCTCCGCCCGCTCCTGGCTCACGGAAGCGCCGCTCCGGATGCTGATGAACAACCTCGATCCCGAGGTCGCCGAGCATCCCGCCGAGCTGGTCGTCTACGGCGGCATCGGCCGCGCCGCGCGCGACTGGGAGAGCTTCGACCGGATCGTGCACGCGCTTCGAAGACTCGAGGAAAATCAATCCCTCCTCGTGCAATCCGGAAAGCCGGTCGGCATCTTCCCCACCCACCCCGACGCGCCGCGCGTCCTGATCGCCAATTCCAACCTCGTGCCGCACTGGGCAACGTGGGAGCATTTCAACGAGCTCGATCGGCGCGGCCTCGCGATGTACGGCCAGATGACCGCCGGCTCCTGGATCTACATCGGCAGCCAGGGAATCGTACAAGGCACTTACGAAACTTTCGTCGAGGTCGGGCGCCGGCATTACGACGGCAATCTCGCCGGCCGCTGGATCCTCACCGCCGGCCTGGGCGGCATGGGTGGCGCGCAGCCGCTCGCCGCAACCATGGCCGGAGCGTCCCTGCTGGCTGTCGAGTGTCAGCCAAGCCGCATCGAAATGCGCCTGAAATCCGGCTATCTCGATCACCAGGCCGCAGATCTCGAGCAGGCGCTGGCGATGCTCGAACGGGCACGGACCGAGCATCGGCCGGTTTCGATCGGCCTCATCGGCAACGCCGCCGACATCTTCCCCGAACTCGTGCGTCGTGGCGTGCGTCCCGACGTCGTGACCGATCAGACCTCCGCGCATGATCCCGCCAACGGCTACCTGCCGCAGGGCTGGACCACCGCGGAATGGCAAAGCCGGCGCGAGCGTGACCCCGCCCAAGTCGCGGCGGCGGCGCGCCGCTCGATCGCCGAACATGTGCGCGCCATGCTCGCCTTCCACCGCATGGGCATCCCGACGCTCGATTACGGCAACAACATCCGCCAGATGGCGAAGGAAGAAGGTGTTGCCGATGCGTTCGCGTTTCCGGGCTTCGTTCCGGCCTACATCCGCCCGCTCTTCTGTCGCGGGGTCGGACCGTTCCGCTGGGCTGCGCTTTCCGGTGACCCCGAGGACATCTTCCGAACCGATGCCAAAGTGAAGGAGCTGCTGCCGGAGGCCGCCCATCTGCACCACTGGCTCGAGATGGCGCGTTCGCGCATCCACTTCCAGGGTCTGCCGGCGCGCATCTGCTGGGTCGGGCTCGGCGACCGCCATCGGCTCGGATTGGCGTTCAACGAGATGGTGGCGCGTGGCGAGCTCAAGGCACCCATCGTCATCGGACGCGATCATCTCGATAGCGGCTCGGTTGCCTCTCCCAACCGCGAAACCGAGGCCATGCAGGACGGTTCGGACGCCGTCTCGGACTGGCCGCTCCTGAATGCGCTACTGAACTGCGCCTCGGGCGCCACCTGGGTCTCCTTCCATCACGGTGGTGGCGTCGGCATCGGATACTCGCAGCACGCCGGCATGGTGATCGTGGCGGACGGCACTGAAGCTGCCGCGCGGCGGCTGGAACGCGTCCTCTGGAACGACCCGGCCAGCGGCGTAATGCGTCACGCCGACGCCGGCTACGCCGAAGCCATTGCCTGCGCGCGCGCACACCGGCTTGACCTGCCCGGCATCCTCGGCTGACTCAAACCGGCGTCGCGGGTTCCGCCAGGAAAACACGCGGGGCTCTGCCCCGCACGCGGCCATTGGCAAGCCTTTGGAATCCCTTTTCTTAAAGTTCGGGGGTCTGGGGCCTCCGGTCCCAGCAGGTCAAGGGCGGAGCCCTTGCTCTGGTTTTCCAGCAGACTCTCAGGAGG
>JBOHMK010000033.1:0-4700 GCA_050730115.1 Acetobacteraceae bacterium | reverse complement strand
GGCTATACGTCCGTGAACAGAAACGGCAAACCGCGTAACGAAACCGCCGGCTACTGTGCCGATGCTGACACTTGGTGCTCATCGAGAGGCATCCATGGTCGGCACACTATGACGCTGCCATCGGCATCAGCCGCCGTTGTGAGACCCCGTGCTGGTATCAGGGGCCAGCCTCAGCGGGCCGGCCCGGCCGCTCCCGGAACAAGACCGAAACCGGCCTCCGCCGCCGGCATATAATCACGCGTGGGCGGCACTGTTTCGGCCCGGCGGGCAAGCTGAATTTGGAACACCATCAGCCCGTCATGCCGGAACCCCATCTCACTCCCGGCCAGGTAGAACTCCCACATCCGGCAGAAGCGCTCGTCATATATGTCGCGGATCAGGCGCTTCTGCGCCAGGAACCGCTCGCGCCAGTGGCGCAGCGTCTCGGCATAATGAAGACGCAGGATCTCGAGATCGGTGACCCAGAGTCCCGCCTGCTCGACAGCCGGCAGCACCTCCGACAGCGCCGGAATATAGCCGCCCGGGAAAATGTATTTGCGGGTCCAGGCATTCGTCAGCCCCGGCCCGTCCATGCGGCCGATCGCATGGATGAGCGCGACACCGTCCTCCGCCAGCAGGCGCGAGACCGTCCGGAAGAACGTACGGTAATACGGGGAGCCGACATGCTCGAACATGCCGACGGAAACGATCCGGTCATAACGGCCGGAAACTTCGCGATAGTCGGCGAGCGAGAAGCTGACCCGTTGGTCAAGCCCACGCGCGGCGGCGCGGGCCGTGGCTCGGGCGTGTTGCTCACCCGAGAGCGTGATCCCATGCACCGTGACATCCTCGATCGCGGCCAGGGTGAGCGCGAGCCCGCCCCAGCCGCTACCGATGTCGAGGATGCGCTGACCGGGCGCCAGCAGCAGCTTGGCAGCGATATGCCGCTGCTTCGCCGCCTGGGCAGCATCGAGGGAAAGGTCGGGCGTTGCGAAATAGGCACAGGAATAATTGAGGTCCGAATCCAGGAAAAGACGAAACAGCGTCTCCGAAAGATCGTAATGATGCGCAACGTTCCGCCGCGCGCGCCGGAGCGGGTTGTGCTGCTGCAACTGCCGGGCGAGGACCCGCCAGGCGCGCGCGATCGGCCGGCGGCCGGTCGCCGGACGGTTGCCAAGATTGTGCCCGCAAAGCTCGAACAGTTCCGCAAGCGTCCCCTTCTCCAGGAGCAGCGTGCCGTCCATGTAGGCTTCACCGAATGCGAGCGCCGGATGGAGCGCGACCTTGAGCAGGCTGAAGCGGCTCGTGAAGCGGATGACGATGTCGGGAAGACCCGCGCACGGCTTGCCGAAGGCAAGCCTCCTGCCGCCCGCGGTCAAGACGGTGAGGCGGCCTTCGCGAATGAAGCCCGCGAGCAGGCGTTCCAGCATGGCCAATCCTTTCACCCGACATCGCTCGAAGCCGAAGGCATGATACCGTCCCCGGCGGAATCACGGTAGGGAGCGGAAAGAGGAACCGATGAGCCGATTGCCGCCGATCGAGCCCGCGGCGCTCGATCAAGCGCAGCGCCGCGTCTATGACAGGGTGTTGTCCGGTCCGCGCAAGGTTGTCCAGGGGCCGGTTCCGTTCTGGCTCCTGAGCCCAGGCCTTGCCGATCCCGCGCAACGACTGGGAGCGTTCCTCCGCTTCGAATCCGAACTCCCGGCCAGGCTCCGCGAACTTGCCATCCTGGTCACCGCACGCGCCACAACTGCGCAGTACGAATGGTTCGTGCACCGCCCGCTGGCCGAGCGCTCCGGGCTCGGGCCTGCCGTCATCGCGGCGATCGCCGAGCGGGCATCACCGCCGTTCTCTGACGCCGACGAGGCACTGGTCTATGACCTCGCCACCCAACTGACACGCACGGCATCGCTGGATGAGGCATTGTTCGCGCGCGGGCTTGCGCGGTTCGCGGAGACGGGCCTCGTGGAACTCGTCGTCCTGATCGGCTATTACACGATGGTTGCGATGACGCTGAACGCATTCGGGGCCGACTTGCCGGAGGGCACACCGCAACCGCTCGTGCCATGAACCGCCGCTCCGTGGCTTCATCTTCCCGCTGGCAAACACCTGGAGCCCATGCCTTCGCCGTGACCCTCCTGTTCGATCCGGCCGCCACCCACCGGCTCGCCGTGATGCAGCATTTGCAGATGGCGCTTCGGAAATTCGCGGCTGAATAGAAGGCCCTCTCCGTCAGCTTCTCCGGGTTCGGAATCTTCCCCGGCCCGCCTCCCACTTTGTGGGCCGCGCCGATCGTCACCTCCGCCTTGCTCGCCCGGCACGCGGAACTTCACGCAGGCCCTTCCGGGTTCGCGCTGGACCAACATTTCGCATCCGTTGCCTCTGTGCCGCACGTCACCCTCTGGGCGACGCTGACTGACGCACCAGAGGCGCTTCGCATCCTCCTCCCCGTGTGGCGCCCGCTTTCGGGCCAACTGGAAACATTGCAATTCGTGCACTCCCACCCGCAGGAGGTCCTGCAAACTCAGGTCCTGCCGTTCAAGCTGCGGGGCTCCGCCTGGTGGAGGGCGACGCCGGCGATCACCAACAAAATCCCAAGCGCCTCGATGGGGCCCGGGATCTGGCGGAGCACCAGGGTCCCGATCAGCACCGCGCACGCCGGCAGCAAGGCAAGCAGCAACGCGAAACTCGAGCGCGGCAGGCGGCGCATCGCGAGTTGGTCGCAGACATAGGGTATGACCGATGAGGATATTCCGACACCTGCCGCCGCACCGAGCAGGAGCGGATCGGAAAATGCCGGCCAGGCTCCGCGGAAACCGAACGGCAGCGCCGCAACGCTTGCAAACAGCATCGCCGCGGCCAAGCGGTCGACGCCGCTGATCCCGCCGCCGCCGGAAGAAATCCGATGGCCGAGCACGATGTAGAATGCAAACAGCACGCAGTTGGCAAACGCGAACAGATAACCAACAGGCTGACCCGCCAGCCGCGCGTCGGTGAGCACGCCGACCCCGGCGACAGCAAACATGAGGGCCGCGAGATTGCGTCCGGTTCGCACGCCGGAAGCCGCAATGGCGATCGGACCAAGGAATTCGATCGCACCCACCAGCGCCAGCGGCAGGCGGGCGATCGCCTCGTAGAAGACGATGTTCATGAATGCGAGGTCGATCCCGAGGGCGGCGACGATCCGGCGGTCCCGCCGCGGCAGGGCGGCATAGGCCCGCCAGGGTCGTCGCCATAATGCGGAGATACAACCGGAGGTTGCGATCCGGAGCCAGGCAACCGCGGTCGGCGGCAGACTCGCGAACAGCAGCACCGCAAAGCTCCGCCCCAGATAGTGGAACACGGCGCTGACCACGAACCAGCCGTGCGGCGGCAGGTTGTCGGCAAGCGGCGAGGCACGACGGACCGCGCTGGGCATGCCAGAAGAATCGCAGGCAAAAATCGGATTCGGAATGCATAACCGAAGCCGCTCTGTTAATATCCCCTACGAGATGAAGGGAAACTTCAGGTTATTATGCGAAATGCGAAGCTGCTCACCGATGCCCGGAACCTGGCGCTGCTCCGCGTGCTCAGGGAAGATCCACGTATGGCCGTCTCCGAACTCGCCAGAAGTGTCGGCCTCTCGGCGCCGGCGGCGAGGGAGCGGGTGCTCCGGCTCGAGGAGGCGGGGGTGATCATGGGCTACCGTCTCGAACTCGATCCGGCCGTGCTCGGATACCCGGTCGGCGCCTTCGTCCGGGTGCGGCCGGCCCCGGGGCAGTTGCAGAAGGTCGCGGAACTGGCGCGCGCCCTGCCCGAGGTCGTGGAGTGCCACCGGGTCACCGGCGAAGATTGTTTCGTCCTCAAGGTGCACCTGCCCGGTCTCGACCAGCTCGACAAGGTGCTCGACCGGTTTCTCGCGTTCGGCCAGACCACGACCAGCATCATCCAGAGCACCCCGGTTCCGCGCCGTGACCTGCCGCTGCCGGAGAGCCGCGCCGCCCGTCCCTGATGCCCGCCGGACGTGGTCACTGGTTCCGGCTTGACAGGCCGGGCGCCGCGTTCTCTCTACCGCGCGGCAGCCCTCCAAGGAGGGGTGTAGCTCAATTGGCTAGAGCGCCGGTCTCCAAAACCGGAGGTTGGGGGTTCGAGACCCTCCACCCCTGCCAACGGCGGGCAGGGCGATGGCTTTCGCCTGGACGGCCCGGCCCGGAGGTCGGCAACATTCCGGTCAGAAAAGGAGAGATGGGGTGGCGGTGGATCCGGCCCGGTTCATTCGGGAGGTGCGGAGCGAGGTCTCCAAGGTGACTTGGCCATCGCGCAAGGAGACTGCCGTTTCAACGGCGCTGGTGATGGCGCTCGCGGCGGCGATCGCCATCTTCTTCCTGATCGTGGACCAGATCGTCGGCTACGGGATACACGTCTTGTTCGGATTGGGAATCTGATCGCCGAGCGGGTCAACGCCTCGCCGGTTCGGCCCTCTCTGAGCGGCCTCGGTTCACGCGCGCGGGACAAGCTTCGGGGCGTCAGGCGGACAGGCTTCAAGGAACTGCAGCAAATGACCAAGCGTTGGTACGTGGTCCATGTCTATTCCGGGTTCGAGAGGAAGATCGCTCAGGCGATCAAGGAGCAGGCGGCGCAGAAGGGGCTCGGCGACCAGTTCGAAGAGGTGCTCGTGCCGTCCGAGGAAGTGGTCGAGATGCGGCGCGGCCAGAAGGTCAATGCGGCGCGCAAGTTCTTCC
>JBOHMK010000032.1:0-4722 GCA_050730115.1 Acetobacteraceae bacterium | reverse complement strand
GCCCACGCAACAGCCTGATCTCGAGCGCGCGCGCCGCCTCCCTCGCGGCAGGCGACGCCAGGCCGGCCGCAAACAGCGGATGCTTCAGAAGCGCCAACAGCTCGACCGGCGCAAACTCGGCCACCGTTGCGGCGGCGAGCAGCCGCAGAAACACGGCAGGCGGCGTCTCATCCAGATTTTCTCCGGCGCTGTCGTCCGCCACCACGCCGAACCGGCCAAGCTCGGCCGCGACCCGGCGCGCCAGTTCCCGGTCGGGTGTGATCAGCGCTGCCCGTGCCGCAGGAACTTCCAGCGCGCCTCTGAGCGCCAGCGCAATCGCCACCGCCTCTTCCTGCTGATCGGCCGCCTCGAGACGCCAGAGCCCCGCAAGCTCCACGCTCCCGGTCGGCGCCGCCCAATCCGCGGGTATCCAATCCGAGAGGGCCGGCGCCGGCAGCAAGGCGCGCCGGAGCGTCAGCGCCCGCCCCTCGGGAACCGTGCTCGAAAGGGCAGCAAACGGCCGCACATCGTCCCGCCGGCCGCCGAGCGCGGCCAGGAGCCGCGCCATTCCGGCATCCGCATGCTCCGGATGCCCGACCGCGAGCGCCGAAAAATGTTCTTCCGCCATTGCCCGATCGAGCCCGGGCAGGATCACCGCGCCCTCCGGGAGGCCGGCGATCACTGCCACCAGCCGCGCCACGGCGGGAATTTCTCCGCTGCTGCCGGCGACCCAGATCGGATGACCGGGGGGAGAGTCCTGCCAGGCCCGCGCCAGCGCCGCCAGCAGCGCCACCTGCCGCGCCACCGGGTTCATCAGCCGCTGCTCGGCAAGCCAGGCGGGCCAAGCCTCGGTCACGATCCCAAGGAAGGTCAGGGTCTGCTGCCAGTGGGCCGCATATTCCTCGGGAACCGCATTGGGAAGTGCCGCCCGGAGATCCACCTCCGCACGTTCGGCTTCGTCTTGCAGCGCCGCCAGTTCCGCGGCCAGTGCCCAGGCGCGATCGACCCGTCCCGGCAGCCCGCCGCCGCTCTCCGCGGCCAGGATCAGCCGGGTCAGCACCGATTGCCGCTCCAGCCGGCCCACCGCCGGCAGCAATTCGAGGCCGCCCGCGAGTGCCAACGGCGTTTCGTCCAGGGCGCCGAAGCCGGCGATCCGCGGCAGCAGAAGGGGCCGGCCGCCGGATTGCCGGAGGAACGCCTCCGCGAGCGCCCGGGCCGCCCGCCGGGTCGGCAACAGGATCAGGCCGTGCGCCGTCCGCGAAGGATCGTGGCCTGAGCGGCCGAGCCACGCCGCCGCAATGCTGTCGAGGAACGGTGCTGCCGCCGGCACCTCGTAGAGAGTCATCGCGCCCGTCCGGTGGCGCGCGCGTGCAGGCTCGATTCCGCCGCCGCGAGGTCGTCGAGCGTCGAAAGCTGAAACCAGAGCCCGTCATGCACGAGCCCGCTGAGCCGCCCGGCCGCGAGTGCGAGATCCCAGACCGTCGTCATCTCGACCGCGCCCTCCGGAGCATCCTCGAGCAGGTGAGGGCAGGCGATCTCGACGCCGGCGAACACGAACGGCGCCACTTCCCTCTCTTGCCGTCGCGTCAGGCCGCCGAACGGGTCGAGAAAGAAATCCCCGAATCCGACCTCGCCCGCGACCTGCGTGCTCCGGTAGAGCAGCAGCAGGGCATCGCGCTTCGCCGGGTCGAAGCTTTCGGCGAGCCTGGTCAGCGCGGGCGTTGGCCCGTCCAGCCAGAGGATATCGGCGTGAACGATGAAAAATGGCTCCGGGCCAAGGGCGCCCGCGGCCAGCGCCTCCTTGACTGCCCCCCCGGTCCCGAGCAGCACCGGTTCCTCCCTGAGCACCGTCACCGGCGGGCCCGCCCGTTTTTCGAGATGCCGCGCCAGCCGTTCGGCCTGCCAGTTGACGTTCACCAGCACCCGGCCGACACCGGCCCGGGCGAGCCGGTCGAGCGCATGGTCGATCAGCGGTCGGCCGCCGAGCGGCAACAGCGGCTTCGGAGTCGATTCGGTCAGCGGCCGCATCCGCTCGCCGGGTCCGGCGGCGAGCAGGATCGCTTCCCTGGGTCTCATCCGAACCGCTCCGGCCAGCCTTCGAGCCGCGCCTCCCGGCTTTCTTCGCCGGTGATTTCCAGCATTACGTCCAGCGCCCAAGCGGGTCGGAGCGGCCCGAGCCGGTCCGGCCATTCCACCAGCACAATATCGGCCAGCGCCTCGTCCCAGCCGAGCTCTGCAAGCCCGGCCGGCCCGTCCAGCCGCCAGAGGTCGAAGTGGTGCACCGGGCCCAACCGGGTCTGGTAGGTCTGCACCAGAGTATAACTCGGGCTTGGCACGACGAGCCCTTGTTCGCCGCTCGCCGCGGTCAGGAATCCGCGCGCCAGCGTGGTCTTGCCCGCGCCGAGCGGACCGGCCAGCAACACGGCATCCCCCGCCCGGGCCAATCCGGCCAGCGCCGCGCCGAGCGCCCTGGTCGCGGCCGCGTCAGGCAGCCTCTGGATCATAACGGGCGCGACATTCGAGCAGACGGGCACGCAGCCACTTTGCCGCGCTGCATCCCGGCGGACAATCGCCGGCGCTTGATACTCCGTCCGGTCCCGCTAGGTTCGCCGGCCATGACCGAGACGATCAGGACCGACATTGCGATCGTGGGGGCCGGGCCGGTCGGGCTGTTCGCCGTCTTCGAGTGCGGCATGCTGCGCATGAAGACGGCTCTGGTCGATGTTCTGACCGCTCCGGGCGGCCAGTGCACCGCCCTCTATCCGGAGAAGCCGATCTACGACATCCCGGCGCACCAGACGATCTCCGCCTCCGGTCTGATCGCCGCGCTCGAGCGCCAGATCGCACCGTTCGCCCCGCCGAGGCTGCTTGGCCGACGGGCGGTTTCCCTCGCGGGATCGGCCGGCGATTTCCGCCTCGCGACCGATCACGCGGAAACCATCGAAGCCAAAGCGGTGATCATTGCCGCCGGCGCCGGCGCCTTCGGGCCGAACCGGCCGCCGCTGGCAAATTTGGCAGCGTTCGAGGCGGCCGGCTCGGTGCAGTATTACGTCGCCAGCCGCGAATCTCTGCGCGGCAAGAAGGTGGTGATCGCGGGGGGTGGCGATTCGGCGGTCGATTGGGCGCTGGCTTTGAACGACGTCACCTCGGAACTCAGCCTCGTGCACCGCCGGGCGAAGTTTCGCGCCCAACCCGAGACTGCCGCCCGGATCGAGGCTCTGGCCGCCGGCGGAAAGCTCCGCCTCATCGTCCCCTTCCAACTCGCGGCTCTGCACGGCGATCATGGACGGCTCGAGGCAGTCGAGGTTTCATCGCTCGCCGGCAACGATCGTCGCCTCCTTTCCGCCGACGTATTGCTCGCGTTCTTCGGGCTCTCGATGGATCTTGGTCCGGTCGCGGGCTGGGGTCTCGCCCTGGAGCGGCATCTGATCGTCGTCGATCCGGGCACGCTGGAAACCAGCCGGCCCGGCGTGTTCGCGATCGGCGACGTCGCCAGCCATCGCGGCAAGCTGAAGCTGATCCTGCAAGGCTTCTCCGAGGCGGCGATGGCGGCGCACGCCATCCATCCGATCGTCTTTCCCGGCCAAGCGCTGCATTTCGAGTATTCTACGACCACCGGCGTCCCGGTTTTGCCCACCGCCTGAGCCTTTCGATCGCCCCCTCGCAGAGGGCTGCGAACGTCACGTAGCCGTGGCAACGATGCCTATGAAAGCCCTCTTCGCCCCCCTGTTCGTTCCGGGAGGCGGACAGGGCCGGGGTGAGCAGGTGCATTTGTTCGTTTCGGCTGCATCGCCTCGCTGCGGGCAAAGTGGCGCCGTGCTCGGGGCAGCCGATGCCGTTTTTGGAGACCTGCCGAATGGCAGAGCGCGTTCGAATAACGCTGGACTACGACACGGGGAACTGGAGCGTTTCGGATTTGTGCGAGCGCTACCGGCTCCCGAAAGAAAAGCGCGCCGGAAAGTTCGAAAGCGAGGCCGGCATGCGTATCTGGACAGCACGGTTCGACCGCATCTGGACGACCCCCGATCCCCTGATCGAGATGATCCAGCCCTACGCCCGCCGGCACCACAAAGGGCGGCTTCGCGAGGGATTGCTCGCGGACCAAGCCACAGACGAAGGCGACCGCAATTACTCGCTCTACGGGGACGAGCCGCCCGTACCACACCGTCCTCCCGGCTGAGAGCCACCGATCGTGCGCTGCGAGACGCGCCCCGGGGCGATACGCGGGAAGCCAAAACGGGAGCCTACACTCCCATCCGATGCGCCCTGCCCAGGATGGCAACACTCGGCCGGGTCGTGTCTCGGTTTGAATTTCCGCTGTGGTGGAAAGGCGACTGTCGGCTATTGATAAAAGCTCGGCTCGGAGCCGACATTAGCCGCGTAAGTTTTGCTGAACAAAGTTTCCCTGTCGCGTGAATCCTGAAACCTACGACTACCAAAATCGACCTTCAGCAGGCTTATTCGGCTTGTTGTCGCGCCTTCGCGGCGCGCACGTGCTCCGGCAGCCCGTCGTGAGGGCCGAGGGTGTGCCGTGGATGATCGTTCCACCAATCCTTACGCAGCGCTTTACGGTCGGGATTGAGCGGATAGACGATGCGGTTCCCGGCTTTGCTCCGTTCGCCCACCACGAGCAGGTGGACTTCGGCCTCGGTGTTATTCAGGAAGCTGTGTGCGATCCCCGTGCCGGCGGGAAATCCAACGGCATCGCCTGGCTTCAGTCGATGGAGATGGCCGTCGAGCCAG
>JBOHMK010000031.1:0-2968 GCA_050730115.1 Acetobacteraceae bacterium | reverse complement strand
AGCTGGCACGACTCGGCTGTCCCTTCGTCACCCGCTGCCTGCATGCCATGCCGGGCTGCCGTGCGGCGATGCCGCCTGCCTTCGTCGTCGAAGAGGGACACCAAGTCGCCTGCTGGCTGCTGGCCGCGACGGGTGCCCCGCGCGCGGAGAACGCCGATGCCGGCGCTGCTTGAGGCGCACCAGCTCAGCGTCCGGTTTCGGATCCGCCGCCGGCACTGGAGTCGCAAGCCACTCTTCCTGAGCGCGGTCGATGGCATCGACCTCTCGGTCCGGCGCGGCACCACCTTCGGGCTGATCGGCGAGAGCGGCTCCGGCAAATCCACCGCCGCGCTGGCCATGCTGCGCCTCGTGCATGCTTCCGCCGGCTCCGTCCGGCTCGACGGAGTGGAGCTGTTGACGCTGCCGGCCCCGCAACTGCGCGCTCTCCGCCGCCGTATGCAGATCATCTTCCAGGATCCCTATTCCTCTCTCAATCCGCGGTCCACCGTCGGAGAGATCCTCGCCGAACCGCTTTCCATCCAGGGAATGGGATCGCGGCAGGAACGGATCGGGCGGGTGAACGAGCTCATTCCCCTGGTCGGACTGCGGCCGGACCAGAAGGCGGCCCTGCCGCATCAGCTTTCCGGCGGTCAGCGCCAGCGCGTCGCGATCGCGCGCGCCCTCGCGACCAGCCCCGATCTCCTGATCTGCGACGAGCCGGTGTCCGCGCTCGATGTCGTCATCCAGGCCCAGATCCTGAATTTGCTGCGCCGGCTTCAGGACCGGCTGGGCCTCACCTATCTCCTGATTTCGCACGATTTCGGCGTCATCCATCACATGTGCGACGAAATCGCGGTGATGTATCTCGGCCGCATCGTCGAGCAGGGATCGAAAGCGGAGATCTTCGCCAAGCCCCTCCACCCCTATACGCGCGCGCTGCTGGCGGCGGCGCCGCGGATGGCGGGCGAGGATGACCGGGAGACCCGAGCACAAGCCGTGCTGCAGGGCGATCCTCCGAGCCCGATCGACCTGCCCCGGGGCTGCCGGTTTGCCGGGCGGTGCCAGTACGTCATGGAACACTGCCGTAACGAGCAGCCGCGCCTGCAATCATTGGGGCAACGCCGTGTCGCCTGCCATCGCGTGTCGGCCGAAGGCGAGTTCGTTTGATCGGCCTTGAAGCGGATCGGAAGAGAAAGGACCAGCCGATGTCTGAGCCGACGACCATTTTCGTAAGCCGGCGAATCATCACGATGAGCCCGGACCAGCCCTTCGCGACCCATGTCGCGGTGCGTGACGGGCGCATCCTCGATGTCGGCGGGCCCGCGGAAATGGAGCGCTGGCGGGGCGCAGCTCTCGACCGGAGCTTCGCCGACAAGGTGCTGATGCCGGGCTTCGTCGAAGGCCACAGCCATGTCATGTCCGGCGCCGTCTGGCGGGCCTGCTATATCGGCTATTTCGATCGCATCGGACCGGACGGACGGCGCTGGGAAGGTCTGAAATCGATCACCGCGGTGACCGCCCGCCTCCGCGCCGCGGAGTCGGCACTGCCGGATGCCGATACCCCGTTGTTCGCCTGGGGCTTCGATCCGATCTATTTCGGCAATCGGCGGATGGTGCGGGCGGACCTCGATCCGATCTCATCCGTTCGCCCGATCGTGGTCCGGCATTCGAACGGCCATATCATCAATATCAATTCCGCCTTGTTGCACCGCGCCGGCATCACTCCTGATACCAGGGTGAGCGGCATCGTGCGCGACGAAGCGGGCCAACCCACCGGCGAGTTGCAGGAGATGGCAGCGAAGTTCATGGCGCTCCGCCATGTGGAGGAGGAGTTCGGGGCAGCCGCCGATGCGCTGCAACAATATGGCCGCCTCGCCGTGCTCGGCGGCGCGACCACCGTGACCGACCTCTATAACGAACTCGATGACGAGACGGTTCGAAGCTATCGCGAGATCACTGCCCGCGACGATTGCCCGGTCCGCCTCGTCCCCGCCCTCAACCCTGCCCGGCTGGGACCGGAAGGCGGAGTGCAGCGCCTCAAGGAGCTGGTTGGCTTGAGCAACGAGCGGCTGCGCTTCGGCATCGTCAAGCTGATGACGGATGGCTCGATCCAGGGTTTCACGGCGCGGCTGAAATGGCCGTACTATTACAACGGACGCGGCAACGGCTTATGGAACATGGGCCCGATGGAGCTGCCCGGCTTTGTTGAGGCGTTCCATCGTGCCGGCTTTCAGATCCACATCCATGTCAATGGCGACGAGGCTTCCGAGCTTGCGCTCGACACGATCGAGACCTCTCTTGCCGCCGCCCCGCGCTGGGACCACCGCCATACCCTGCAACACTGCCAGATGGCTCCGGAAAGCCAGTTCCGGCGAATGGCGGCTCTCGGTGTCTCGGTCAACCTGTTCGCCAACCACATTTTCTATTGGGGTGATGCCCACCGCCGTGAAACCATGGGGCCGTGGCGTGCCAACCGCATGGACGCCGTCGGCACCGCACACCGTCTCGGCGTGCCGTACGCGATCCATTCGGATTCGCCCGTCACGCCGCTCGGCCCCCTGTTCACCGCATGGTGTGCGGTGAACCGGCGAACCGCCGAGGGTGTCGTGCTCGGCGAGCAGGAGCGGATCCCCGTTGCGGACGCGCTTCGTGCCATCACGCTCGGTGCCGCCTGGACGCTGAAGCTCGACCACGAAATCGGCAGCATCGAATGCGGCAAGCGCGCCGACTTCGCCGTCCTCGAGGATGACCCGTTGCTCGCAGCGCCGGAAGCACTCAAGGATACGCGGGTCTGGGGGACCGTGCTCGGCGGCCGGATTTTCCCGGCCGGTGCCGCCCTGTGAGCCTCCCGCCGGCGGGCATGGGGATCACGATCATCGCGGGCTTCCTTGGCGCCGGCAAGACCACCCTGCTCAATCGCATTCTGGCGAGCGGCTATGCGCAGGATGCGGTAGTTCTCGTCAACGATTTCGGCAAAGTCTCGATCGAC
>JBOHMK010000030.1:0-6196 GCA_050730115.1 Acetobacteraceae bacterium | reverse complement strand
GGCGACGTGGATGTTGTTGTCGGATGGCATTGTGGCAGGTTCCCTGATCTCGATTCGGACACCCGCCAGTCTGCACAATCCGCTCGGCAGCGTCCGCCTTCATAGCATCTGAAACCAGACCTCAATCGGCTTACCGGCGGCCGATCCCAGCAATGCCTGGGCTACCAAGCCAGGGAATTTTTTCTTAAAGGCCTCCTGCGCCGCGGCATCTCTCTGCGGGTGATAGGGCCGTGGCTGCAGCCGGGTCATGTCGAGCCGATGCAGCACCCGCCCTACGGAGCGCTCGTGCAGCCTGACCGACCAGCGGGCGGCGATCTCATCGCGCAGATCGGCACAGCGCCAGCGGATCACCCCGTGACGCTCCGGGTCCGGCCACGCCAGTACCATGATCCGCAGCTCTTCCATCTGCTCCTCGCTCAGCGCCGCCGGCCGGCCGGGACTGGCGCGGGAACGCAATCCGCCGCTCCCTTCCTCGTTGTACCGGTGCACCCAGTCGCGCAGCGTCTGCCGGTCCATGCCGTTGAGCCGCGCGGCTTCCGCGCGAGCACGGCCTTCCAGGATCAAGGCGATCGCCAGCAGGCGCCGCACCACCGCCCCATCGCCTGTGCTCGCCGCAGCCTCGCGCAAGGCCGGCGGAAAACTCGGTTCGGCTGACCTCAATCGGCTTGCCCATCTGCGCCACCTTGTGCGACTCGCTTCAGCCCGCACAGAATCGTACTCGCGCCGATTCGGGAATCCCCCCAGAGAGTCAAGCTTTCCGTCGGCTGGTATTACAGGCGCTTTTTAACGGAATTTGCAACGGCGTTGAATTGGCTGGAACTTTTGTGAAGGATGTCCGCAACGTTCCGCCGGCGAGGAAGCGGAATGAACGGCGGCAGGCCGGAGCACCGGGCGGGCCACTATCCCTCATACTTCTCGACGATGCCTGCCGGCCTGATCCTGGCTTCTTCCGGGTTTTTCCCGAATTCACGGAGCGCGCGGCGCTGGCGCAGCAAATCCCAGCACTGGTCGAGCTGGACCCCGATCACCTTCAGCCGGGCGCGATCGGCCTCGGAGAGCCCGGGCTCCTGGTACAGCCGCTCCTCCTCGGCGGCGAGTTCCTGAATGTGGTGCAGGATCGTCCGGTCCTCGGCTTCGCCGCTCATCGTATTCTCCCTTGCTCATCGGTCCGCTTGCGTCCGGCTGTCGAAAGTAAGGACGGGCGTCTCCCAACGCCGGGGAAAGGGACGAGATTGCGGGTGGTCAGGGTCACTCAAAGCGCTCTAATCCGGCCAGGCAAGTGCGGCGGCGCTGCGCCTCCGGCGACGCTCGGCAAGAGTCGTTGCGATCGGCCGGGTGCCGGTGCGCGCCCGGTCGAGTTCCTCGGCGAGCCGCTTGGCTACGATCTGATCCTCCCCGGGATGCAGATTGCAGGGATCGAGCTGGAACCACCCGAGTTCGACCGCATCGTCGCGCACGATCACCGGCGGGGAGCCTTCTGCCAGCCGATCGGCGAGATCCCAGGCAGTGATGCGTGCGGCTTGCGGCTCGACCGCAAGCTTCAGTCGCTCGAGCGGGTTTCCGGTGGGATCAGGCACGATTCCGGCCGCGATTCCCGGCCGGCCAGCCAGAAGCCGGTGCCAGAGTTCGAGCGTCGCGCGCTCCCGCCGCCGGATCGCGGCGTGGTCGCGCTTCTCCCAAGCTTCGAGCGCGGCGATGGCACCAACGATCCCTTCCTTGCCCACTTTCATGCCACGGCCGATGCCGCGGTTCTGGAGGAAGGCGGCGCGAACCAGCGCCTTCCTTCCGGCGATGATTCCTGCCGTCGGTCCACCCAGGAACTTGTGCGCGCTCCAGATGACGAGATCCGCGCCGCGCTTGAGGAAGCCCTGCAGATCATATTCCGAGGCCGCATCGACCAGTACCGGCAACGCTGCCGCATGCGCGATCTCTGCCACTTCCTCGAGGGTGAGCTGGCCGTATTCGACTGTGTGATTCGAAACGACGTACAGCACCGCTGCCGTACGCGGCCCGATCGCGCCGGACATCTGATAGGGCGCAACCGCGGTCGCCTGGCCGATCGGCAGCACCCGCGCGCCGGCAAGCCGGATCGCCTGCTCGACCGGCGCACGGTAGCCCACCATGTGGCCGAGCTGGATCAGAACTTCGTTGCGGAATCCACTGGCATCGGGCAGCCGCTCGATGGCGGCGAGATCGGGCCCGGTCATCGCGGCCGCCACCGAAAGCGTGATGCCGGCCGAAGAGCACGCGGTGACGAAACCCGCTTCGGCGCCTGAGAGCCGCGCGATCACCGTGGTCGCCTTGCGCTGCAGATCGTCGATCTCGACGAACTCACCGAGCACCGCACCGACCGCCGCCACCGCCTCCGGCACCACGATCGAGGCGCCGAGTGCGGTCATCGTCCCGGCGACATTGATGATCGGCCGGAGCCCGAGCGCCGCACGGATATCAGGCGCGGGCGGCGGTGGGCGAGGGGAGGGGGCGGCCAGTGGCGCGGGCATTGCCGGGGACACGGTCCTTCCCTGCTTGCAAAGTATGGTTTCCTACTCTGGAACGGCCGTTGTGAAGGGTCAACGCGGTTCGCTGCTTTCCTCCGCCCGGGTCGGGCGGCGGCCGCGCTCAGCGCTTGCTCGACCCGTTCCTTGACCCGACGGAAGCGAGCGCGGCCCGGCTGATCTCGCCGATCGTCTCTTCGCCGAGGTAGGGGTCGTTGGTCTCGCAGAATATGCTGAGAATCAGCATGCCGCGCCCGGTCTCGATGAATCCGACATCGTTGACCACGCCCTCAACGCTGCCCGTTTTCGAGCCCCAGCGTGGCCCTCCGTCTCGCGGCAGGAAGCGGGCGATGCGCCGTGGATTCTGCTGCTTCTCGAGATAACCGAGCATCGCGGTGCAGGATGCGGGTGAGGCGGCAGTGCTGACGGCCAGGGCGCGCATCATCTCGGCGTAATCATCGGGCGTCGCCCAGTTTTCCGGCGCACCAGGGGCGGCGGCGTGGCCTTCCATCCGGCGCTCGAGGGTCGAGTTCCACATGCCGAGCGCCTGCATGACCTTGGCAACGCGGTCCATGCCGACGCGGTCGATCAGCACGTTGGTCGCAGTGTTGTCGCTGATGGAAATCATCAGGTAGACGAGGTCGCCGAGCGTGAGCTGTAGGCCCGCGTGCAGGTGCAGCATGACGCCGCTGCCGGGGGCACGGTCGGCCTCGCCGAGGCTCCAGGTATCGACGAGCCGCTCATGTCCGGCCTCGATTTCGTGGAACAGCGCGATCATCAACGGCACCTTGACGGTGCTTGCCGCGACGAAGCGTCGGCTACCGTTGTGGCTCAATCGCTCGCCCGACGGGGCAATCAGAGCTGCGCCGATCACGACTTCATTGCGCTCGCCGCGCGCAATCGCCGCCGCGACACCCTTCCAGTCGAGCCTTGTTGCCGCCGCTTCCATTCCGCGTGCTCCTGGTCCCGATGCCCTGTTTCCGTCGCCGGACGCCGTCTGTCCATCCCCCGTTCTGCGGGCGAGACAGCGGCTTGACGTGATCGGGAGCGCCCGCCAATGATTGCGGCCCCAAGAGCATCTAGTGCCGGCGCATTCAAGGCCCCCGGCCTTCATAGAAGCAGCAGAGCGACCGGATGATCGCCACTCCATTCCTTGCAACCTCGATGCCGGATGCAGAGTGGTGGCAGGCGCTTTGGTCCGATCCCGGCGCGGTGCTGAGCCGGCTTGGCGTTAAGAATAACGGGCGCGCGATCGATCTCTGCTGTGGTGACGGGCTCTTTTTAGCTGCGCTCGCGGGCATCGCGCGGCAGGTGGTGGCGATCGATCTCGACCCGGCGATGCTCCGCCTGGCCCGTGCGCAAACCGAAGCGGCCGGTCGGCGCAATGTCTTCTACGTTATGGCCGATGCGTACGACCTGGCACGCGTGCTTGCCGTACGCTTCGACTTCGTTCTGATCGCCAATACCTTTCATGGAGCGCCGGACAAGACGCGGCTGGCCCGCGCGGTTCATGCCGTCCTCGCGCCGGAGGGCCGGTTCGCGGTCATCAACTGGCACCGCCGCCCGCGCGAGGAGACGGCGGTGCTCGGCAAGCCGCGCGGCCCGAGAACCGAACTCAGGATGACGCCCAAGGAGCTTGCCGCCGTGGTGCAGCCGGCGGGCTTTCACCTGGCCTCACTCCTCGAGCTGCCGCCCTATCATTATGCGGCGATATTCGCCTCGGCGCTCACTACTCGAGGATGAAGGTCACCTCCATCGTCACCCGATACTCGGTGATCTTGCCGCCTGAGACGGCGGCCTTGTGATCGACCACACGGAGCCCGGTGATGCCGCGCAGCGTCGTGCTCGCCCGAGCCAGGCCCTCGCGTACCGCCGCATCGAAGCCGTCCTTGGACGAGGCGGTGATTTTCGAAACGGACGCGACTGCCATCCTTTCCTCCTTTGGCTGTTCGAATGCGTCGTTGCCGAAGTTTCAGCAATGGCCGAGCCTACTGCATCGGGCCGGCGGCAAACAAGTCCCGCACCGCTGATCACGCCGCCAGCGCCTGATCGAGGTCGCGGATCAGATCTTCGGGACTTTCCAGACCGACCGAAAGGCGGACCACGTCCGGGCCGGCGCCGGCAGCCTCGCGGCTCTCGTCCGAGAGTTGGCGATGCGTCGTCGAGGCCGGATGCAAAATCAGGCTCCTGGTGTCGCCGATATTCGCGAGATGGGAAAAAAGCTGCACGTTCTCGACCGTTCTCACCCCGGCGTCGTAGCCGCCCTTGACGCCGAACGTCATCACCGCGCCGGCACCGCGCGGCATATATTTGCGAGCGAGCGCCCGATAGGGGCTCGATTCGAGCCCGGCATAGGAGACCCAGGAGACGGCCGGGTGGGTTTCGAGGAAGCGAGCCACGGCTTCACTGTTTGCGACATGCCGTTCCATCCTGACGGGCAGCGTCTCGATTCCGGTGATCGTCAGGAACGCGTTCATCGGCGAAAGCGCGGGTCCGAAATCGCGGAGACCGACCGCACGGGCCTTGGTCGTGAAGGCGAAGTCGCCGAAATTCTCATAGAAGCGAAGCCCGTGATAGGCGGGCTCGGGCTCGGTCAAGGAGGGGAACCGCCGGCCCGCGCTCCAGTCGAAACGTCCCGATTCGACGAGCACGCCACCGAGCGCGTGGCCGTGGCCGGCGAGGAATTTCGTCGCCGAATGGCAGACGAGATCCGCGCCCCATTCGATCGGGCGGCAGAGATAGGGGCTCGCCAGCGTGTTGTCGACGATCAGCGGAATGCCGGCCTCATGGGCGATCGCCGCGATCGCGGCGAGATCGACGACGATGCCGCCCGGATTGGCGAGGCTCTCGACGAAGATCGCCTTGCAGCGCGGCGTGAGCGCGGCCGCGAAGTTCTCCGGATTGCGGGGATCAACGAAATGGCAGGTCCAGCCGAGCTTCTTGAAGGAGAGGCCGAACTGGGTCAGTGATCCGCCATAGAGATTGCGGGAGGCGAGGAACTCGTCCCCCGGATCGAGCATGGTGACGAAGATCAGGAATTGTGCGGCATGACCGGAGGCGGAGGCGAGCCCCGCGCGGCCACCCTCGAGGCTCGCCACCCGCTCTTCGAGCACCGAGACGGTCGGGTTCGTGAGGCGCGAGTAGATATAGCCGAAATTGTGCAGGTTGAAGAGCGAGGCGGCGTGATCGACATCGTCGAAGACGTAGGCGCTGGTCTGGAAGATCGGCGTATTGCGGGCCCCGGTGGTCGGATCGGGCGCCGCCCCGGCATGGATCGCGCGCGTCTCGAAGCCGAAGGTCTCGTTGCCGCCGAGCTGGCGACCGGGGCGAGGCTCCCGGCTGCCGCGGCGTTGGCGGGGTCCTTTCGGGGCAACGGCGGCGCGGTTGCGCACGATGCCGGAATTCACCCCGCTCCAGGAAAGTTCGCCGGCCAGGCGGCCGTATTCGATCTTCGGGCAGCGATCCATCACCACTTCGAGACCCGCCGCCTCAGCCTTGGCGGCCGCCGCCTCGCTGCGCACGCCAAGCTGCATCCATACCACCATGGCGCCGATCCCGATCGCATCGTCAACGATCGGCCCGGCATGGCGAGAGGCGCGGAAAACCTGCACCATGTCGACCGGTTCGGGAATCTCCTTGAGGCTGGCGTACACGTGCTCGCCGAGCACGGTCGTCCCCGCGATCGTCGGATTCACCGGGAT
>JBOHMK010000029.1:0-4132 GCA_050730115.1 Acetobacteraceae bacterium | reverse complement strand
GTTCGTAAACCGGAACATCCTCGGGAGTGCCGAGGAAAATGCTCCGCTCAGCCACCGGCGCGGCCGGCGGCCCGCCGGGCACGCGCGCCTCGGTCGGCGGCGGCAGCGACCCGATCACCGACAGGCGCAAATTTACCACCACTACCGGCTCGTCCCTGAGCGCATAGGTGTAAAGCGCTTCGTGACGGTCATGGAACCGCCCGGCGATCGCCGCATCGAGCCCGGGGGAACCCCAATCCAGCCCGTCGAGCGGCACCGGAATCTCGAACACCTGCTCGCCGTAACGCATATCGGCGCTGCGGCGGAAGGAAACCGGGCCCGTGAACCAAGCGAGTCTTCCGGCACCTTCTGCTTCCATCCGCACGAAGTCGCGAGCGAGTTTTTCGGCCTCGATCCCGGCCGGATCGAGCCTTGTCCGCGAAAGCTCGAGACGAAGTTCGGTCGTCAGCATTCCCCAGGCAGAGAACACCGGCGCTTCGAGCGGCAACGCGACCTCATCGATTCCGATGGTCGCTGCGACGGCGGTCGCATGCAGCCCGGCGGCGCCGCCGAAGGCTGCGAGGGTGAAGGCGCGGGGATCGACGCCGCGGCGTACGGTCGCCAGCCGAAGTCCGTCCGCCATACGGGCATTGACGAGGCGATGAATGCCGGCGGCCGTCTCGACGATGGATAATCCAAGGCGCACCGCGAGCGGCGAGAGCGCACGCTCGGCTGCCGCCCGGTCGAGGCGGCGTCGCCCGCCCAGGAATTTCTCTCGGTCGAGGAGGCCGAGCACGAGATTGGCATCCGTCAGAGTGGGCCGGAGCGCGCCCTTGCCGTAGCAGGCCGGTCCGGGGTCGGCACCGGCGCTTTCCGGCCCGACCTGGAGCAACCCGGCAGGATCGATGTGCGCGATCGAGCAGCCGCCGGCGCCGAGCGTTGCGATGTCGAGCGAGGGAAGTGCGATCCGCGTCTCGCCAAGGCCGCGCGGCACGGCGAGCATGGGGCGCCGATCGCGGATCAGGGCGATGTCGGTCGAGGTACCGCCCATGTCGAAGCTGATCAGCGCCGACCCGAGACCACGGCGGGCGAGTGCCACGGCGGCGGCGACGCCGCCGGCCGGGCCGGAGAGAACCGTACCGGCCGCAAGCCTCGCGGCCTCCGCGACCTCGGCGAGCCCGCCATGCGACAGCATGACGAGGAGCTTTCCGATGAAACCCGCGAGTGCCAGTCGCGCTTCCAGACGTGAAAGATAAGCGCCGACGACCGGCCCGACGGCGGCGTTGGCAACGGTGGTGCAGAAGCGCTCGAACTCCTTGATCTCCGGCAGGATCTCGGCGGAGGCCGAGACGTATGCGTCTGGCAGACGGACGCGCGCTGCCTGAGCGGCCCGGACCTCGTGCGCCGGGTTGCGCCAGGAATGCAGGAAGCAGATCGCGATTGCTTCGACCTTCGCTGCCGCCAGCGTTTCCAGCGCCGCCTCGAGCGAGGCGGGATCGAGGGGTATGGCGACGCTGCCGTCGGCGCGGATCCGTTCACGGACGCCGATCCTGAGGTGGCGCGGCACCAGCGGAACGGGCGGCGGCAGGCGTAGATTGTAACGCTCAGGCTTCAGCCCTTCGCGCATCTCGATGACGTCGCGATGACCCTCGGTGGTGATCAGGCCGACGCGCGCACCCTTGCCTTCGATCAGCGCATTGGTGGCAACCGTCGTGCCGTGCAGGATGCGCGCGGTCCGGGCGAGCAGCGCGGGGAGCGGAAGTTCGAGCTCGGCGGCTGCAAGGGCGAGCCCTGCCAGCACGCCTTCGACCTGGTCGGCGGGCGTGGTCGGCGCCTTGGCGGTAATGATCCGGCCATCCGGCGTCGCCAGCGCGATGTCGGTGAAGGTCCCGCCGACATCGATGCCGATTGCGAACGGCCCGCTCACGCCCGACCCGCTCACGCCCGAGCCCCGGGGGCATCGCTCGCGAGCAGGAGAGGATCGCGCGCGGCCGGATCGCCCCAGCCGCCGCCACCACCCGATTCGATCAGGAACCGGCTGCCCGGGGGCACCACGATCCCGGTTTCCTTGGTGCCGACGGCGCGTGCCGGCTCACCCGGCCGGACCAGCCGGTAATCGTGCGGCGTGCCGTCCTGGCCGCCGAGGATGCCGCGGGCGCCATGACGGGTCCCATCACCCGCGGTGTTGGCGAGGCACGGGCCATCCGTTTCGACAACAAGACGAAGCCTGCTGCCATCGCCGCCGCGATAGTGTCCGCTGCCTCCCGAGCCGGGGCGGAATTCGTGTTGCTCGAAGAACAGCGGAAAGCGGACTTCGGTCACCTCGATGCTGCCGAACTTGAGACCTCCGGCGGAATGCCACTCGCCGGCGGCCGGCCAGCCGTCGCCTTGAGACGACGCGCCGCCGCCAGGCCGTGCCTGAAAGAGGTGCCAGATGAAGCGGCGCCGGGTGCGTGGGTCCACGCCGTCGATCGCGATCCGGAAGCGACGGCTCCAGCCAGCCATCGCGCGCTCCCGGCAGGCCGGGGCGAGCGCGACAATCACCGCTTCGACGATTTCGTTGGCGCAATGACTGGTGCAGAGTGTCACCGGCGCCGGCGGATTGGCCCAGACGATCGTGCCTGGCCTCGCGATCACCCGGAGCGGGCGGAAGGCACCATCGTTGCGCGGCAATTCTGCATCCAGCAGAAACGCGAAGGCCATCGCGACGGCGGACCGCATGTTGGCGTACGACGAGTTGACGAAGCCCGTGCTTTCAGGGTCGCTGGCCGAAAGATCGACGGTGACGTTGCTGCCTTCCTTGATGACCCGGGCACGGACATGGATACCGCTTCGCCCATGGCCGTCATCGTCGAGCACCGCCTCGCCTTCGTAAGTGCCGTCGCGCCACTCGGAAACGATCTTGCGCGAGCCCCTCTCGGCAGCCTCGAGGATCGCCTCCATCGCCATTGCCAGCGTCGCCGCTCCGAACTCGGCAAGCGTTGCCTCAATGCGCGCCGCGCCGAGTCGGGCTGCTCCGATCATCGCCGCGAGATCGCCCCGGAATTCCCGGGCGTGGCGGACATTGGCCGCCAGCATCGCCAGCAGATCCTCGCGGAGCGCACCTTTCTCGGTAAGGCGGATCGGCGGGATACGTAGTCCCTCCTGCCAGATTTCGGTGGCGGCGGCGTTGTAGGCGCCGTGGGTGGCACCTCCGATGTCGCTCTGATGCGCCCGGACGACCGAGTAAAGCAGCGGGCGGGAAGCGGCGAAGATGGGGATGAATATCGTAAGATCAGGGAGATGGCTGCCACCGTGATAAGGATCGTTCAGCAGATAGACGGCTCCCTCCTCGGGTTCGGGAAAGGTTTCCAGGAGACCGCGGACGGCCCACGGGAGCGCCCCGACATGGACCGGGATGTGATCGGCCTGGGCGATCAGGCGGGCCTCTCTATCGATCAGCGCAATCGAGAAATCGCGCGAAGAATTCAGGATCTGCGAATAGGACGTGCGCAGCATGGCCTCCCCCATCTCGGCAGTGATGGTGCTGAGGCGGTTCTGGAGGACAGCGAGGGTGATCGGATCGGGCATCGGACAATGCTGGCAGGCTCCGCTGCGATCGGAAATGGTCTTTCCGGGTGGCGTGAGACGCCGAGGCGCGCCGGGGATGGTGCGCCGGCGGCGCCGGGGCTATGAAGCCGCCGGCAGGGGGTAGCCTGCGTCGATCAAGGGAACAGCGATGGCATCGACATCCGAGGCAACGGCTGGGCACGGCGAGACACATGGCCCGGATGATTCTGGGAAGCGGGATTTTCTGAAGATGGTGACGCTGACGGCGGCGGCGATCGGGGTCGGCGCGGTTGTCTGGCCGTTCATCGATTTCATGGATCCGGCTCAGGACACAATCGCCGCCGGCGCGCCGATCGATGTCGACATCTCGCAGGTGGAGCCGGGCCAGCAGCTCATCCTGCTCTGGCGGGAGAAGCCGATGCTGGTGGTCAACCGCACACCCGCCTCGCTGAAGGAGCTGCAATCGAAATCGATGCTTGATCGGTTGCGGGATCCGGATTCCAAGGTGAGGCAGCAGCCGCCTTATGCCGAGAACTGGCACCGTTCGATCAAGACCGAATGGGCCGTGCTGGTCGGGGTCTGCACGCATCTCGGCTGCCTGCCG
>JBOHMK010000028.1:0-2154 GCA_050730115.1 Acetobacteraceae bacterium | reverse complement strand
TCGGAGCGATCGCCGGTGCCGACCTGGGCGCGCCGATCGGCGGCACGTGTCGCCGCCAGTTCCGCCCGGTTGCGCTCGTAGAGCCGCGCCCGCAGGATCTTCATCGCCTTGGCGCGGTTCTTGTGCTGGCTCTTCTCCTCCTGCATCGAAACCACGATGCCGCTCGGCAGATGCGTGATCCGGACGGCGCTCTCCGTCTTGTTGACATGCTGCCCGCCGGCGCCGGAGGCGCGGAAGACGTCGACGCGCAATTCGGCGTCGTTGATCGCGACATCGACTTCCTCCGCCTCCGGCAGCACGGCAACCGTGACCGTGGACGTGTGAATGCGACCCTGGCTTTCGGTTTCCGGCACGCGTTGCACGCGGTGCACACCAAATTCGAATTTCAGGTGCTGGAACACCCCCTTGCCGGTAATTTCCGCGATCCCTTCGCGCAGGCCGTCGAGCTCGCTCGGATCGTAGCCCAGAACTTCAAAGCGCCAGCTTCGGGCTTCGGCATAGTGGCGGTACATGGCGAACAGCCGGGCGGCGAACAGGGCGGCCTCGGCGCCACCCGCGGCGGGCCGAAGCTCGAGGATGGCGCTCTTCTCGTCCGCCGCGTCGCGCGGCAGCAGGGCCAACCGGAGTTCCCGCTCGAGCCCGGGAATCCGCTCGCCGAGCTCCTTGATCTCGGCCGCGGCGAGCTCGGCAAGCTCGGGATCACCGAGCAGCTTCTCGGCATCCTCGAGCGCCCGCCGGGCGGTGCCGAGGGCCGCAATGCGCGCCACCAGCGGCGCCAGCTCGGAGAACTCTTTCGCCGCGCGGATCGAATCGTCACCGCTATGTCCCACTGCCAGCTCGGCTTTGAGAGCCTCGCTGCGAGCGACGATGCGGGCCAGCCGCTCGGCGAAGCTCATGACAGTCGGGCGATCAGGTCCGCTTCGGGGATCTCGCTTTGCGCGCCCGAGGCGAGGTCCTTGAGCTGGACCGTGTGGTGCGCACTCTCCTCCTCGCCGAGGATCACCGCGTGGCGCGCACCGATCCGGTTCGCCCGTTCCATGCGCCGGCGCAGGTTTCCGCTGTACTCCATCTCTGCCCGGATACCGGCCCGACGCAGAGCCTGCAGGATCGCAATCGCGGCTGCTTCGAGGGCCGGCGACACCGGCACGACCGCAACCGGCGCCGGAACCGCGGGCGCGGAAGAGAGCAGCATCGCCAGCCGCTCGACGCCGGCCGCCCAGCCGACGGCCGGGGTGGGCGGACCACCCATCTCAGCGACCAGGCCGTCATAGCGCCCGCCAGCCATCACCGTCCCCTGGGCGCCGAGGCCGCTGGTGACGAACTCGAACGCCGTGTGACCGTAATAGTCGAGGCCGCGCACGATCCGCGGGTTCTCGCGAAACGGCACGCCGAAACGGTGCAGCCCCTCCTGCAAGCCAGCGTAGAAGGCGGCCGCCGCCTCAGTAAGATGCGGCGCGATCACCGGCGCTCCGGCAATGATCGGCTGGTCGGCCCGCTCCTTGGAATCGAGAATCCGCAACGGATTGCGCCCGAGCCGCTCCTGACTTTCGGGCGAAAGCGCGCCGCGATGCGCGGTAAAATAGGCAACCAGCGCGGTCCGCCACCGGGCGCGGCTTTCGGCATCGCCGAGCGTATTGATCTCGAGCGTGACATTTGTGGCGATGCCGAGAGCCTCGAGAATGCGATGGCCGCAGGCAATCACCTCGGCGTCGGCGAGCGGATGCACCGGACCCAGCACTTCGATATCGATCTGATGGAACTGGCGGAAGCGTCCCTTCTGCGGCCGTTCGTAGCGGAACATCGGTCCGACATAGAAGACCTTCTGGGGCAGCGACTGGGTCAGACCATTGGAGACCAGCGCACGGCAGATCCCGGCGGTCGCCTCGGGACGCAACGTCAGGCTTTCGCCGGAACGGTCGGTAAAGGTGTACATCTCCTTGGTCACGACGTCGGAGGTCTCGCCCAGGGTGCGGGCGAAGACGCGCGTGTCCTCGAAGATCGGGGTGGTCCAGGCGTCGAAGCCATAGGATTCAGCGATGCGGCGGGCCACTTCCATCACATGATGGCAGCGCCGCTGGTCCTCGCCGATCAGGTCGCGGGTGCCGCGGACCGGTTGCAGGGCGGTCACGTTATTCGGCTGCCTCCGGCTTGCGG